>LNFD01000330.1 GCA_001464255.1 Actinomycetales bacterium Ga0077552
CCCTTGAAGTCGTAGCGCTGCGCGACTTCCTTCTGCGCCTGGTTGACGGCGTTCTCCGCCTCCATCTTGTCGACCTTGCTCACGATGTCGAATGAGGAATCAGCCATGGCCCCATGCTAGCGAGGCCCGGCACAGCGGGCACCGAGCCGCTGCTGGTGGGATGGGGTCATGCGCCCCCGCACGCTCGCCCTGCTCGCCCTGGGCCTCGCCCTCGCGGGGCTCGCCGCGGCCGCGTTCATCGCGACGGTGCTGAGCCCCCGCATCGGCATCGTGGATGCCGGCGCACCCGGCGAGGGCCCTCCCGCTCCGCGGTGGGTCGCCCCCGCCGCCCTCCCGCCCGCCGCGGCGGCTCCGACCCGGGCGGGGGTCGCGGGCCTGGTCGATCCGGCCTGGGTCGCCGCCGTGGCCGCGGAGTCGGGCATCCCCGAGCGGGCGCTCGCCGCCGAAGAACGCCGAGCGCCCCGACTGCCTGCTCGGCTGGAACACGCTCGCCGGCATCGGGTGGGTCGAGTCGCGGCACGGCAGCTACGGCGGAGCATCCATCGCCGATGACGGAACCGTGAGCCCGCCCATCATCGGCATCGCGCTCGACGGTGCGACGACCGCGCTCATCACCGACACCGACGCGGGGGCGATCGACGGCGACGCCGAGTTCGATCGCGCGGTCGGGCCGCTGCAGTTCATCCCGGGCAGCTGGGCGAACTGGTACGTCGACGCGAGCGGCGACGGCGTGGCCGACCCGCACAACATCGACGACGCCGCGCTCGCGGCCGCCAACTACCTGTGCCGGGCGGTGCCGACGCTCGGCGACGAGGCGTCGTGGCGCGCGGGCATCGCCGCCTACAACGCCGACGGTGCCTACCTCGACGCGGTCGCCACGGCCTCGCAGGACTACGCCGAATCGGTCGCCGCGCTCGACTGACGGGCATGGTCGCATCGACCCTGCCGCTCTTGTATTCTTGACGAGCGCTTCCGGTCGGTGATCACACGGGTCGGGCGCGCGCATGGCGAGTTACCCAAGCGGCCAAAGGGATCTGACTGTAAATCAGACTGCTCAGCATTCGGGGGTTCGAATCCCTCACTCGCCACCATGACCTTCTCTCTCGCCACCTCCGCCGAGCTGCTCTCGGTCGCGCGCGCCGTCGCCCTCGAGGCCGGAGCGCTCGTGCTCGAGGCCCGTCGTGGCGCCGTCGAGGTCGCGGCCGCGAAGTCGTCGTCGGTGGATGTCGTGACGCAGGTCGATCGCGACGCCGAGTCGCTCATCCGGGGGCGCCTCGCCGAGCTGCGGCCCGGTGACGCGTTCTTCGGCGAGGAGTCGGGGGGTGGAAGCGGCACAAACGGCCTCACGTGGGTCGTCGACCCGATCGACGGCACCGTCAACTTCCTCTACGGCATCCCGCACTACGCCGTGAGCATCGCCGTCGTCGAGGGCGAGGCTGACCCGCAGTCGTGGCGCGCCCTCGCGGGCGTCGTCGTGAACCCGCCGACGGGCGAGGTCTACAGCGCCGCGGCGGGCGGGGGTGCGCACCTCGGCGATCGTGCTCTGCGCGTGCGCGAAGCGGTCGCGCTCGATCAGGCGCTCGTCGCGACGGGCTTCGCCTACCTCGCCGCGACGCGGGCCGAGCAGGGCGCGGCCGTCGCGCGCCTGCTGCCGCTCGTCCGCGACATCCGGCGCATGGGCACGGCCTCGCTCGACCTGTGCGCGGTCGCCGCCGGGCACATCGACGCCTACTTCGAGCGCACCCTGAGCCCCTGGGATCACGCCGCGGGCGCCCTCATCGCCGCCGAGGCCGGAGCCGCCGTGACGGGTGTTCCGGGAGCGCGCGCCGACCACCGGTTCCTGCTCGCGGCGCATCCCGAGCTGGCGCGGATGCTCGCTCCCGTGCTCGCCGACCTCGGGGCCCTGCCGCGCCTGCCCAAGGCCTCGGCGGGCTGATCCCGCGCCTCGGTACGAGCCGCGAATCCGGCTCACCGACTTTCGCTCGGCGCTCGGGCGGGTTACGCTTTACCAATCCGTGATAAACCGCCGGGTTCGGTGGTGCTCGCAGACACCCGGTCGTGGCCCGCTCCGCAGGGCGCGATCGAGCGGGCACCAGGCCCGCATCGCACGACTTGCGACTGATTTCTGAGGCTGACTGACACTGTGACGACTGAGAACCCGTGGCTGACGGGAAGTTCCGACCCGGAGCCTACCGAGGCCGAGAGAGACCCCTTCCGGTCTCTGGGCTTCGGATTCACTGAGGAATCCCCGACGATCATCGCCACTCCCACCGAGGTGGTCGCCGACCTCGAGACCGTCGCACCACTCCCGAGCGAGAGCTCGATCATGGCGACGACTTCCTTCGCGTCCACCGCGCAGCCGGGCTCCGACCTCGTCGCGCTGCCGCCCGCCGCCTCGACCGAGCTCGTCGCCACGAGCCGACGGGCACGCCGCGATGCCGAGCGCGCAACCCCTGCCCCGCGCCGCTCCCCCCGTGACGAGACGGCTGCCCGTCGCACGTCACCGCGCGGCGCGCGCCGCGCCTCGGCGCCCGCGACGACCGCGGTGGCGGCCGCCGCGGCGCCCGCTCGCCCCGCCTCGCGCGTACCGCTCGGCCGCCGCATCGCTCAGAAGACCTTCCCGCCCGTCGTCATGCTCGCCGTCGCATCGCTGCTTGTCGGCACCTCGGTGCCCGCGAACGCACTGTTCGATCCCGAGGCGCCCCCGGCATCCCTCGCCCTGTCTTCGATGCCCGCCGCGACGACGACCGAGGCCGGGGTCGAGGCCATGGCGCTCGAAGACCAGGTGCTCGAGGCCGAGGTCGCCGAAGAGCTCGCAGCGACCGCGGCGTCGCGCGACGAGTGGGGCGTGACCTCGTATGCCGAGATGTTGCGCTTGCGCTACGGCACCGGCAACTACGCGTACACCACCTCCGGAACAGGCGCGGTCCGGTGGCCCTTCGCGTTTCCAGCGACGGTGCTGTCTGCGTTCGGCGACCGCGCCGCTCCGTGTCGCGGTTGCTCCTCATATCATCGCGGTATTGACCTTGACGGGGGACGGGGCACGCCTATCGGGGCAATTGCTGATGGCACGGTGACCTACGTGGGGTACGGCGGCGGGTGGGGCTACCGTGTCGAAATCGAGCATGTCATCAACGGCCAAAAGGTCACATCGCTCTATGCGCACATGATCGACAACAGTTCTGTTCTTCAGGTTGGGCAACAAGTTGCCGTCGGCGATATCGTCGGCGCCGTGGGAAACACGGGGCTATCGACTGGCGCACACTTGCACCTCGAGATTCGCATCGACAACGTGCCCATCGATCCCTTCGCCTGGTTGACGGCGAACGCCAGTTAGGGCGAGCCTTACTTCAGCGCGGGGCGCCCGCCCGGACCGCGCGAAATAGACTAGGCCGAGGCGATCCAGACCGCGGTGTCGGCGGGCAGCATGGAGCCGTCGAGCGGTCCACTCGCGAGCAGCAGCTCGCCCTTCGGCAGCGCGACCGGCGCGGTGCCGACGTTCGCGATGACCGTGACGGCGCCGTTGCACAGCGCGACAACGTCGTCGCCGTGGCCCTCGAGCCATTCGACCGCACCCGTGCCGAGCCCGTGCTCCGCGCGCAGCGCGAGGGCCGCCCGGTAGAGCTCGAGCGTCGAGGCAGGGTCACCCTGCTGAACGTCGCGTGCGAGGTGCGCGAACAGAGCGGGCTGGGGAAGCCAGCTCTCGCCCGAGGCGCTGAAGCCGAAGGCCGGGGCGGCCTTCTCCCACGGGATCGGCACGCGGCATCCGTCGCGCCCGTAGACCTCGCCGTTGGTGCGGTGGAAGGTCGGGTCTTCGCGCACGTGGTCGTCGAGCTCGACGACCTCGGGAAGCCCGAGCTCCTCGCCCTGGTACAGGTAGGCGCTTCCGGGCAGGCTCAGCATGAGCGCCGTCGCGGCGCGGCCGCGGCGCAGGCCCAGCACGTCGTCGGGCTTGTCGACCGACTTCGGGCCGATACCACTGGCTGGCGCGGCGCCGTACGTGTCGAGGCCGTAGCGGCTCGGGTGCCGCACGACGTCGTGGTTCGAGAGCACCCAGGTGCTCGGCGCCCCGACCGCCGTGAAGGCGTCGATCGACTCGTCGATGACCGAGCGCAGGCGCGCGGCATCCCACGGTGTACCGAGATAGCTGAAGTTGAAGGCCTGGTGCATCTCGTCGGGGCGCACCCAGAGCGCCGCCTTCGCGAGCGGCTCGACCCAGGCTTCGGCGCACAGTACGCGGTCGCCCTCGTACTCGGCGAGCACCCGGTGCCAGTCGCGGTAGACCTCGTGCACCTCGGGCTGCGCCCAGTAGGGAACCTCGTCAGGGGCGGAGATCGCGTCGGCGAGGCCACCCGCGTCGGCGACCTGCACGATGTCGGGCAGGCCTTCCTTCTTCATGAGGCCGTGAGCCACGTCGACGCGGAAGCCGTCGACGCCGCGGTCGAGCCAGAAGCGCAGGATCTGCCGGAACTGCTCCCAGACCCACGGGTTCTTCCAGTTGAAGTCGGGCTGCGAGGTGTCGAAGATGTGCAGGTACCAGGGCCCGGGGGTGCCGTCGGCCTCGGTGATGCGCGTCCATGCGTTGCCGCCGAAGATCGACTGCCAGTTGTTGGGCGGCAGCTCGCCGTGCTCGCCCTTGCCCTCGCGGAACATGAAGCGGTCGCGCTCGGGCGAGCCCGGGCCGGCGGCCAGGGCCTCCTGGAACCAGGGGTGGTCGCTCGAGCAATGGTTCGGCACCAGGTCGACGATGACCCGCAGGCCCATCTCGTGCGCGCGATCGCGAAGGGCGTCGAAGTCGGCGAGGGTGCCGAAGATCGGGTCGACGTCGCAGTAGTCGCTCACGTCGTAGCCGGCGTCGCGCTGCGGCGAGCGGAAGAACGGCGAGAGCC
>LNFD01000331.1 GCA_001464255.1 Actinomycetales bacterium Ga0077552
ACGAGGTCATTCTCCTGTGTCGGCGGTGAGATCGATGAGCGCGCCGTTGAGCTGCTCATGGTCGACCGACCACAGCGCCGCGCACGCCGCGGCGAGGTTGTCGACCGTGCCCGGGTCGTCGAGCGCTCCGACGACGAACGTCACGGCCGCAGTCGGGGTGCCCTTCGCCCGCCAGCCGCTCGCGAGCGCCTGCACCCACGTCTCGGCCGCCGACTTGAGGGTGACGTAGTTGGCCATGCCCCACTTCGGCTGGGCGACGGATGCGGAGCTCACGATCGCCAGCCTCCCCGCGCTCGACGCGCCGAGGTCGTTGCGCAGCTCTCGGCTGAGCACTCGCAGGGTCGTGAGCACGCGGCGCTCGAGCCAGTCGAAGTCGTCGGGGTCGGAGCCGCCGCGCCACCCGCCCACGAGGTGCAGCAGGCAGTCGATGCTGGGCCGAGCGTCGCGCAGCGCGGCCGCCCACGCGGCGACCGCGGCCGGGTCGGCGAGGTCTCGGCCGCATCCACGTCGATGAGCGACTCGGCGCGCGACCCCACCGCGACGACGTGCGCGCCCGCGGCGGTGAGGGCCGCGCACACCGCGCGCCCCCCGATGCCGCCCGCGCCCGCGACGACGACCGTGCGGTCGATCGCGCTACTCACGCATCGCCGCCGGTGATCCCCGCCGTCGACTCGATGACCTGCGCCATCTTCTTGGTGAGGGCCTCGTAGAACATCGACAGCGGGAACTCGTCGTCGAGCACGAGATCGGTGTAGCCCTTGAGCGGACCCGCGAGCACCTCGTCGCTCAGGCCGCGCGCCCAGACGCTCGCGGGGTGCGGCGCGAGCGTGCTCGAGACGAGCTCGTAGGCCTTCAACCAGTGCACCGCCTTGGGCCGGTCGATCGAGGCCCAGTACAGCTCGTTGATCGCGTCGGAGAGCGCGATGACGACGTCGGGCACGGCATCCCAGTCGATCGCGAGCTGGGTGTCGGTCCAGTGCAGAGCGCCGCGCTGGTGCATCCACGCGAAGAGCAGCTGGCCGCCGACCCCGTCGTAGTTCCGCACCCGGGTGCCCGTGATGGCGAACCGGAAGATGCGGTCGAAGATGACGGCGTACTGCACGAGGCGCGCGTGCCGGCGGGTGACCTCATCGGTGTCCTCGGCACGCCAGAGCGCGACGGCCTCGCGGAAGGCCGTGAGGTCGCAGCGCAGCTCTTCGAGCGTGTACAGGAAGTACGGCATGCGCTGCTTGATCATGAACGGGTCGAACGGCAGGTCGCCGCGCATGTGCGCCCGGTCGTGGATCATGTCCCACATCACGAAGGTGCGCTCGGCGAGCGCCTGGTCGTCGAGCAGCGCGAGCGCGTCGTCGGGCAGGTCGAGCTTCGTGATCTCGGCGGCGGCGCGCACGACGCGGCGGTAGCGGGCCGCCTCGCGGTCGGCGAAGATCGCGCCCCACGTGAAGACGGGCAGCTGCGCGGGGGTGCCCTCGGGAGCGCCCGCGGGAACGCGCGGCGTCACGGCGACCGACTCGGGGAAGAGCACGGCCGAGTTGGTGTCGTAGCCCGAGGTGAAGTCGGCGAACCGCAGCCCCAGGTACAGCGCATTGCCGTAGGCGCCCGCTTCGAGCGCGGCGATGAAGTCGGGCCAGATGACGTCGAACACGACGGCCTCGACCAGTCGGTCGGCCGAGCCGTTCTGCGTGTACATCGGGAACACCACGAGGTGCGCCACCCCGTCGCGGCGCTCGGCCGCGGGGCGGAAGGCGTCGAGCGCGTCGTAGAAGTCGGGCACGGCGAAGCCGCCGGCAGCCCAGCGCTCGAAGTCGATCGCGCACGCCTCGAGGTACGCGGTGTCGTGGGGGATGAGCGGGGCGAAGTGCCGCAGCGCGCTCGTGATCTCGGCGACGTGCCGGGCGGCCTCGGCGTGGTGCTCCGCCTCGGGGATGCTGCCGTCGTGCACCTGCATCGGGTGCAGGGCCTCGGCGGCGGTCTTCAGGCGCGACCAGGCCGGATCGGCGACGATCTGCGCGCTCGTGAGCGCAGCATCCGCCCCCCGATCGATGCGGGTGTCTTCGACGACCTCGGGCTCTCCGATGATGCTGCGGCCGGCGGTCGCGGTGGTGTCGATCATGGGTCCCTCCTTCGTCGATTCGGGTGAACGGAACGTCGGTATCGAGCCTAAGCACGCAACCACCGCTCGTGGTTGTGATCGACGCACGAATCGTGCGCAGACGCTCGTTTTCGCGCTCGGAATCGGAGAAGCGAGGTCGTGCGGCACCGGATGCCCGACTCAGGCACCCCGGACGCCGTCGTGTTACCGTGATGCTGCGGGGCCTGAGCACTGCTCGACCCCCTCTCGACGACGGCAGGCACCCGGAGGGATGCGCGGGATGGGGACGTGGCCGATCGTTGCGCGCGGCGCTGTGGTCGACGGGCTCGTGGCCGGGCTCACCCGCACGCCCCCGCGGTCGCAGCTGCTGCGCGGGCCGAGCGGCGTCGGCAAGACGACCCTCGCCGCGGCCGTCTCGAGCGCGCTCGCCGCGCGCGGGCGCACGATCGTGCCGGTCGTCGCGCTCGCCGAGCTCAGCGAGGTGCCGCTCGGCGCCCTCGCCCCGCTGCTCGCCTCGTCGAGCGTCGCCGAGAACGCCGACGTCGCGCAGCGCCTCGCCGAGCTCGTCGCCCTCGTCGGCCGGCACGCCGACTCGTATCTGCTCGTCGTCGATGACGCGCCCCTGCTCGACCCGGCCTCGGCCGCGGCGCTGTACCAGCTCGTGCGCGTCTTCGCCGTGCCCACGCTGCTGACCGCGCGCGACGAGCACGCCCTCACCGGCGCCGTCGCGCGCCTGCTGCACGAGGATCTCGTGACGGTCACCGACCTCGCGGGCCTCTCGCTCGACGAGACCCGCACGGTGCTGCGCCGGCACCTCGGCGCCGAGCCCCGCCCCGAGTCGCTGCAGCGCCTCTACGGCGCGACCGCGGGCAACCCGCTCTTCCTGCGCGAGCTCACGCTCGCCGCCGAGCGCGGCGACCGCGTGCGACCGGGCCCGTTCGGAATCGAGATCGATCCGGTGCGGTTGCCCGCCCACGTGCTCGAGACGGTCGCGAGCCGGCTCGCCGACCTGCGGCCCGAGCAGCGGCGCATGGCCGAGCTCATCGCGCTCGCCCAGCCCTGGCCGCCCGCCGCGACCCTGCCTGAGGAGCAGGCCGAGGTCGACGACCTGCTCGACGCGGGGGTGCTCGCGCTCGCGGAGCCCGCCGACGCCGGCTACCTGCATCTCACCCACCCCGTCTACGTCGAGGCGCTGCTCGCCGGCCTCGGAGCGCATGAGCGGGCCGAGCGCCGCCGCGCGGCCGCGCAGCGCCTGCTGGCGATCGACGAGGAGCCCCTGCGCTTCACGGCGCTGTGCCTGCTGAGCGACGGCGGCGGCGACCTCGCGCTCGCCGACCTCGTGTGGGCCGCCGAGTACGCCCACCGGGCGGGCGACCATGCGCGCGCCGTGCAGGCCGCCGACCGGGCCCTCGCCCTCGCGCCGGATGCGCACGCCGCGCTCGTGCGCGCGAGCGCCCTCAGCGCCCTCGGCGACGACCCCGAGGGTGTTGATGCGGCCTTCGCCCGAGCCGCCGAGCTCGCCCTCGATGCCGATGCGCGCGCCCGCGTCGAGGTGCGCTGGGGGCAGCACACGGCGTTGCGCGAGCACGACCCCGCCCGGGCCGCGCGCCGGGCCTCCGAGCTGCTGCCGTCGCTCGGCCCTGCCGCCGATCTGCTCGCCCCCGACCTCGCCAAGTGGCGCCTCATGGCGGGCGACGCGAGCGCGCTCGACACCCCGCTCGCTCCGCAGGCCGAGGCCGAGTCGGCTGCCGCGCTCAACGCCGCGATCGGCATGGCGATGATGGCGACCATGGCCGGGCGCGTCGTCGAGGCGCGGCAGGCCGTCGAGGCGGG
>LNFD01000332.1 GCA_001464255.1 Actinomycetales bacterium Ga0077552
GATCGACCTCGACCTCGCCGAGTGGGGCCTGCGGCCCTACCAGCAGCAGGCGATCGACCAGTTCTTCGTCGGCGGCTCGGGCGTCGTCGTGCTCCCCTGCGGCGCCGGCAAGACCCTCGTGGGGGCGGGCGCGATGGCGCAGGCCGACACGACCACGCTCATCCTCGTCACGAACACGGTCTCGGCGCGGCAGTGGCGGGCCGAGCTGCTCGCCCGCACGAGCCTCACCGAGGACGAGATCGGCGAGTACTCGGGGCAGGTGAAAGAGGTCAAGCCCGTCACGATCGCGACGTACCAGATCCTCACCGCCAAGCGGAAGGGCGAGTACGCCCACCTCGCCCTGCTCGACGCGCTCGACTGGGGCCTCATCGTCTACGACGAGGTGCATCTGCTGCCCGCGCCCGTCTTCAAGCTCACGGCCGAGCTGCAGGCACGCCGCCGCCTCGGCCTCACCGCCACGCTCGTGCGGGAGGACGGCCGCGAGAGCGACGTCTTCAGCCTCATCGGGCCCAAGCGCTTCGACGCCCCGTGGAAGGAGATCGAGGCGCAGGGCTACATCTCGCCCGCGAGCTGCTTCGAGGTGCGCATCGACCTGCCCCCGACCGAGCGGCTCGAGTACGCGGCGAGCGCCGACGACCAGCGCTACCGGCTCGCCGCGACGGCACCGGCCAAGCTCGGGGTCGTGCAGCGCCTGGTGAAGCAGCACGAGGGCGAGCGCATCCTCATCATCGGGCAGTACCTCGACCAGATTGACGAGCTCAGCGAGGCGCTCGGCGTGCCGCAGCTCACGGGCTCGACCCCGGTCGACGAGCGCGAGCGGTTGTTCCAGGAGTTCCGCGACGGCCGCACGCCCGTGCTCGTCGTGTCGAAGGTCGCCAACTTCTCGGTCGACCTGCCCGAGGCGACGGTGGCCATCCAGGTCTCGGGCTCGTTCGGCTCGCGGCAGGAGGAGGCGCAGCGGCTCGGGCGCCTGCTGCGGCCCAAGCAGAGCGGTATTCCCGCGAGCTTCTACACGCTCGTCGCGCGCGACACCGTCGATCAGGACTTCGCGCAGAACCGGCAGCGGTTCCTGGCCGAGCAGGGCTACAGCTACACGATCCTCGACGCCGATCAGATCGCCGCGGCCGCCTGAGCTGGCGCGGCTGATGCAGTCCGGGGTCTACGCAGCCCGGCGGCGACGAGCGGAGGCCAGCAGCAACACGCCCGCACCGGCGACGAGGAGTGCGAGTGCGGCAGGAGCGACGAGCGTGCTCCCGTCGAGCGCCGGGCCGGTAGCGGCGAGCTGCGGCTCCGCCACCTCGAATGCGAAGGCCGCGAGCGCTGGGTTCTGACCGGAATACGAGGCCACGACCGTGATCACGTGGTCGCCCGGCGCGAGCGAGGCAGGGATGACGACGTCGATCGTGAAGTCGAAGTCGGGCCCGGAGACTGCCACCGGCGAACCCGCGACGGCCACGCCGTCGAGCAGCACGGAGTACTCCGAGACCACGGGAGGCACGATGAGGTCGCCGGTGATCGTCACGGTCGCCCCCGGTACCGGCGTGCGGTCGACCGTGATCGCGCCGCCGATGGGGATGACGCCGCCCCCGGTTCCGCCGCCGTTCCCCGTGCCGTCGAGCACCGAGACGCCGCCCGAGCAGGTGGCGCTCGACACCTCTGACGCGAGACCCGACCAGACCGGGTAGTGGCCGACCGCGCCCGCCGCCAGGGTTCCCGTGATGGGGACGGTGACCGACCCGGACGGGAGCAAAGACGCTCCCGACGAGAAGGAAGTGAAGGTGACGGGTGCATTCGAGTTGGTGGTCACGACGCACCGCAGCGCCGTGGCACCGCGCAGGGGAAGCCCGATGCCCGAGCAATCGACCCAGGTGCCTGCGGCGTCTTGCCACTGGATGCGCACTGTCGGAGCGATGTTCGTGACGACGAAGATCGTGCCGGTGTAGTCGACCGTGGTGGCGCCCGAGGTGAAGCGCACAGTGGCCGCATTCGTCCCTGCGGGCAGCGGACTGTACGAGTTCATGACGCAGTCATCGAACCCAGCGGTGATCGTGCAGGTATCGACGGTATCCGCCCCCACCAGCAGGGTCGCGGTCACATCGGAGGCGAGAGGATCGCCGAGCGTCACGAGAAAGGGTGTTCCGCCCGACTGGATGTAGGCCGTACCGCCGAGCAGCGAGTCGCCCGAGGTCGTGGCGACCACCTCGACGGTCGTTCCGAGGAGCGATTGTGGGGCTGCCTGGGCGGGTGACAGGGTCGAGAGGCTGACGGCCATGGCGATCATGGCACCGATAGCGACAGGGCGAATGAGGCTCACACCGTCACTGTAGGTGCGGCGCTGTTCAGCCGCCAGTGCTGACGGCGGTCAGGATGCTCTGCGCGAGCTCGGCCGGCTTCGTGAACTGCGGCCAGTGGCCGGTGGGCAGCTCGATGATCTCGAGCCGCTGCATCCGGGCCAGCTCGCCCGCCCACTCGCGCTCGTTGCCGATCGCCTGGTGCACGAGGGCTGCGGGGAACTCGCACGCGATGATCGTGACGGGCACGGCGAAGCGTGCCTCGTCGTCGAGCCGGGTCGGCTCGTGCGCGACGCCGACGGGCTCAGGTCTGGCGATGGCGCGGAAGCGCGCGCGCAGGTCGTCGTCGAGGTCGACGAGGTCTTCCTCCTCGAAGAGCGACCAGTCGGGCAGCGGCACGCCGTCGCCCTCGACGGGCAGCTCGTCGTTGATGCACGTGCCGGCGGGCATGGGGATCGCGTCGACCATCACCACGCGGGCGATGCGGCTCGGCCGGGCGTCGGCGACGGCCCACGCGATCGTGCCGCCGCCGGAGTGCCCGACGAGCACCACGTCGCCGTCGAGCCCGTCGACGACCGCGAGCACGGCATCCACGTGATCGCGCAGCCCGATGCCGGCGAGGTCGGTGTCGCCCGGGCGCTTGCCGGGCAGGGTGAGGGGGTGCACGCGGTGGCCCGCGGCCTCGAGCTCGCGCGTGATGGGCGCCCACGAGTCGCCGTCGAGCCAGAAGCCGGGGATGAGGATGATCTGCATGGGCGAACGCTAGCGCGCGGCACCGATATCGCGACAGGCCGTGCGCGTTCAGGAAACTTTCACCAGAAGCCCAGATACTGAGCACATGGCTGACGGACCCAAGATTCTCATCGTCGACGACGAGCCCAACATTCGCGACCTGCTCACCACGAGCCTGCGCTTCGCCGGCTTCGCCGTGCGCGCGGTCGGCAACGGCGCTCAGGCGATCTCTGCCGTGCTCGAAGAAGAGCCCGACCTCATCATCCTCGACGTCATGCTGCCCGACATCAACGGCTTCGGCGTCACGAAGCGACTGCGGTCGAGCGGCTACACGAGCCCCATCCTCTTCCTCACGGCGAAAGACGACACCGACGACAAGATCATGGGTCTCACGGTCGGCGGCGACGACTACGTCACCAAGCCGTTCAGCCTCGACGAGATCGTCGCCCGCATCAAGGCCATCCTGCGCCGCACGATGCAGGAGGAGGACGACTCGGTCATCCGCACCGGCGAGCTCACGATGGACCAGGACACGCACGAGGTGACGATCGGCGACGAGGTCATCGAGCTGAGCCCCACCGAGTTCAAGCTGCTGCGCTACCTCATGCTCAACCCCAACCGGGTGCTCTCGAAGGCGCAGATTCTCGACCACGTGTGGGAGTACGACTTCAACGGCGACGCGGGCATCGTCGAGAGCTACATCTCGTACCTGCGCCGCAAGCTCGACCCGCACACCGACGAGCCGCTCATCCAGACCAAGCGCGGGTTCGGGTACATGCTGAAGGCCTCCAAGGTCTAGCGGGGCTCCGCTCGACCGACGCCTCACGATGCACGAGCAGCTGACCCAGTGGTGGGAGTCGATCTCGCTGCGCTCGAAGATCACCGGCGTCACGGTGTTCGTCGTGACGGTCGGCCTGCTCGTCGTCGGCATCGGCACCCTCACGGTGCTGCAGCGCACGCTCATCGATGAGGTCGACCGGCAGATCGAGCAGGCCGCCGACGAGCTGCCGCAGGCCCCCGACAGCTTCAACATCGACGACTTCGACGCGTTCACCGACCTGACGCCGTCGATCTTCTCCAACCCGTTCTACTTCGGCGCCGTCGATGCCCGGGGCGTGCTGATCGACGACAACGTCAGCCACGGCAGCCGCGCGCAGGCGCCGGATGTCGCGCGCCTCACGAGCGAGTTCGTCGAGGCCCTCGACGGCGGCATCACGATCACGAGCACCGATCGCACGACGCAGTGGCGCGTGCTGACCTTCCCCCTGCGCGTGACCGACGCGGGCACGGGCGAGTCGACCACCGCCACGCTCCTGATCGGCGCCGACCTCGCCGACACCAACGACGTCATCGGATCGTTCGCCTCGATCTTCCTCGGCTTCGGCCTCGTCGTCGTCATCCTCAGCGCGGCCCTCACGCGCATGCTCGTCACGTCGACCTTCCGCCCGCTGCGCGACGTCGAGGCCACGGCGGCGCGGTTCGCGAGCGGCGACTTCAGCCAGCGCCTCGGCGGCGCGACGCCCAACACCGAGGTCGGCCGCCTCACCCGCTCGCTCAACACCATGCTGAGCCGCATCGACCGCGCCTTCGCCGACCGCGCCGCGACGATCTCGCAGATGCGCCGCTTCGTCGGCGACGCGAGCCACGAGCTGCGCACACCGCTCGTCTCGGTGCGCGGCTACGCCGAGCTCTACCGCATGGGCGCCCTCGCGACCCCCGACGATGTCGCGCAGGCCATGCAGCGCATCGAGAAGGAGGCGATCCGCATGGGCGCGCTCGTGAGCGACCTGCTCGAGCTCGCGCGCCTCGACGAGTCGCGCCCGCTCGAGCTCGCCCCGGTCGACCTCGTGCCCCTCGCCCATGACGCCGCGCTCGACGCCATGGCGAGCGCTCCCGATCGCGTCGTGAGCGTCGTCATCGCCGAACCGGGCGATGCAGGGCACGGGGCGACGACGCCGGATGCCCTGCTCGAGCCCCCCGCCCCGCACCACTCGCCCGCCGCCGCGTCGGCCGGTCTCGGCGGCTCGGCGTTCGCGCGGCTGCGCGGCCGGCGCGGGCGGCGACCCGTGGCGAGCATCCCGGCTCCCGATCCCGTCGCCACCGCGGCGGCGCCCGCGGTCGAGGCCGTCGTGACGGGCGAGGAGAACAAGCTGCGCCAGGTCGTGACGAACCTCGTCGGCAACGCCCTGCGCTTCTCTCCCGAGGGCTCGCCTCTCGAGCTCGTCGTCGGCACCGATGCCGCGGCGGGCGTCGCGACGATCGCGGTGGTCGACCACGGCGAGGGGATCCCTCCGCAGCTGCAGGAGAAGATCTTCGAGCGGTTCTTCCGCGCCGACTCGTCGCGCGCGCGCGATACGGGCGGCTCGGGCCTCGGGCTCGCGATCGTCGCCTCGATCGTGGCGCTTCACGGTGGCCGCGTCGAGGTGCTCGACACCCCCGGTGGCGGCGCGACCTTCCGCGTCTCGCTGCCGCTCGCGGGTCGCGCCCCGGTCCTCCCCAGCACGGCGGCGTCGACGGATGATCCCCCGGAGCAGCCCGTCGACCCCCGCTCCACCGCTCGCGCCTAGCCTGCCGCCGACGCCGGGCGACCGCCCCGGCGCGGAGGGAGAGCACCATGACGCGCTACCAGGTCGACAGCGAGGCGGTCATCGCCGCCACCGCCGCGACGCGAGGGTCGATCGGTCGGCTGCAGGCCGAGGCCGCCGGGCTGCAGAGCAGTCTCACGGGGCTGCAGAGCACGTGGAGCGGCTCGGCCGCCTCGGCCTTCCAGGGGCTGCTCGGGGAGTGGACGGCGGCGTACCAGCGCGTCGAGCAGACCCTCATGGCGATGAACGAGGCACTCGCGCACGCCGGGCAGGGGTACGCCGAGGTCGAGCAGCAGGCCGCGCGCATGTTCTTGCGCTAGCTGTCGGAGGCACGCGAAACGGGGCGGTCCCCCGAAGGGAACCGCCCCGTTGTCGTGTCGCGGAAGAGGCTGCGGACTAGAAGTCCATGCCGCCGCTCGGGTCGCCCATGGGCGCCGCGTGCTTCTCGGGCTTGTCGGCGACGACGGCCTCCGTGGTGAGGAAGAGACCGGCGATCGAGGCCGCGTTGAGCAGCGCCGAGCGCGTGACCTTGACCGGGTCGGCGATGCCGGCACCGAGCATGTCGACGTACTCGCCGGTCGCGGCGTTGAGGCCGTGGCCGACCGGCAGGTTGCGCACCTTGTCGGCGACGACGCCGGGCTCGAGACCCGCGTTGAGGGCGATCTGCTTGAGCGGGGCGTCGATCGCGACGCGCACGATGTTCGCACCCGTCGCCTCGTCGCCCGTCAGGCCGGTCATCTCGGCCGACTCGAACGCCATCTTGCCGGCCTGGATGAGCGCGACGCCACCACCGGCGACGATGCCCTCCTCGACAGCGGCCTTCGCGTTGCGAACGGCGTCCTCGATGCGGTGCTTGCGCTCCTTGAGCTCGACCTCGGTCGCGGCACCGGCCTTGATGACGGCGACGCCACCCGCGAGCTTGGCGAGGCGCTCCTGCAGCTTCTCACGGTCGTAGTCCGAGTCGGTGTTCTCGATCTCGGCACGGATCTGCTTGACACGACCGGCGATGGCTTCGGCCTCGCCGGCGCCCTCGACGATCGTGGTCTCGTCCTTCGTGATGACGACCTTGCGCGCGCGGCCGAGCAGGTCGAGGGTCGCGTTCTCGAGCTTGAGACCGACCTCCTCGCTGATGACCTGGCCACCCGTGAGGATGGCGATGTCCTGCAGCATGGCCTTGCGGCGGTCGCCGAAGCCGGGGGCCTTGACGGCGACCGACTTGAAGATGCCGCGGATCTTGTTGACGACGAGCGTGGCCAGGGCCTCGCCCTCGACGTCCTCCGCGATGATGAGCAGCTGCTTGCCGCTCTGGATCACCTTGTCGACGACGGGCAGCAGGTCCTTGATCGCCGAGATCTTGCCGTTGACGATCAGGATGTACGGGTCTTCGAAGACCGCTTCCTGGCGCTCGGGGTCGGTGACGAAGTACGCCGACAGGTAACCCTTGTCGAAGCGCATGCCCTCGGTGAGCTCGAGCTCGGTGCCGAACGTGTTCGACTCCTCGACCGTGACGACGCCCTCCTTGCCCACCTTGTCGATGGCCTCGGCGATCAGGGCGCCGATCTCGGGGTCGGCGGCGGAGATGCTCGCGGTCGCGGCGATCTCCTCCTTGGTCTCGACCTCCTTGGCGTTCTTCAGCAGCTGGGCCGAGACGGCCTGCGTGGCCTTCTCGATGCCGCGCTTGAGGCTGATGGGGTCGGCGCCGGCCGCGACGTTGCGCAGGCCCTCGCGCACGAGCGCCTGGGCGAGCACGACCGAGGTGGTCGTGCCGTCGCCGGCGACGTCGTCGGTCTTCTTGGCGACCTCCTTGACGAGCTCCGCGCCGATCTTCTCGAACGGGTCGTCGAGCTCGATCTCCTTGGCGATGGAGACGCCGTCGTTGGTGATGGTGGGCGCGCCCCACTTCTTCTCGAGGACGACGTTGCGCCCGCGCGGGCCCAGCGTGACCTTGACGGCGTCAGCCAGGATGTTGAGGCCGCGCTCGAGGCCGCGACGGGCCTCCTCGTCGAAAGCGATGATCTTAGCCATGTGTCTCTCGTCCCTCCCGGACGCTTCACGTACGGTAGCTCTTGGCACTCACAGAGCGTGAGTGCTAAACGATTCTGGCACTCGCTGGGGTCGAGTGCAAGCCGCGCGAGGCGCGCTGCGCGAACGGGCGCCGGGCTCGCGATCGGTGCGGGTCGCTACTGGAACGACAGCGAGCCCGCGAGCGGCACGAGCTCGACCCAGGTGTTGCCCGGGGCCAGCCGAACAGCCACCCCGTTGGCGTCGAGGATGCGGATCGGCGCGGTCATCGACGCCTTCGACCACGTCGCGCGCACGGTGCCCCCGCCCGTCGACACCCAGGCCTCGCCGGAGCCGATCAACTGCGTCGTCGGGATGCTCTGGATCACCTGCACGGGCACCCGCAGCACCACGACATTGGTCGCGCCCAGCTGGGCGCCCGAGGGGTCGGTATCGGGGGCGCCGCCGGTCTGGAAGCGCAGCCAGCGCTGGCTCGCGGCATCCCACGTCCACGACGGCGCGCTCGCCGCCCCGAAGCGCATCGCGATGCCCGCGGTCGGCGCGCCGTCCTTCGACGCGGTCGCCGCGGCGATGCTCTCGGCGAACGGGAACTGCTGCACGGGAGCCGCCCGGTCGAGGTGCTGGGCGATGACCTCGGGAGCGCGCACGAGCACGTTGTGGGGCGCCGCGGCGTTGTCGCCGCGGAAGAACGTCGACTCGGTGTCGCTCTGACCGTGGATGGCGTTGTACACGGGCGCCGCGCGCATCATCGCGACGAAGCGGCTCTGGCCCCCCGAGTAGGCGACGATGCCGCCGAGGGGCGAGATGATGTCCGGGTCCATGGGCCGGATCGAACGCACGGGCCCGATGATGTCGGGCACATCGGAGTGCCAGACCGCGACGTAGCGCGTGAGACCGCCCTCGACGAGCTCCTCGAAGACGATGTCGGTGCGCTCGAGGCCGACCTGCGGCCGCGCGTTCGGGTGGTTGTCGACCTTCGCGGCGAGCGACGGCGCCGTGAGCGCGCCCACCTCGATCTGCTCGCCCGTGAGCGGCGCGATGCCGTAGGCGGGCGGCGGCTCGTAGGTCGACACGTAGGTCGGCGTGGGGCTCGGCCCCGGCAGCGGGGCCTCCGCCGTGCATCCCGCAACCGCGATCAGCGCCCCCGCGGC
>LNFD01000333.1 GCA_001464255.1 Actinomycetales bacterium Ga0077552
AGTATCCGAAGTAGTTCAGCCGGGCATCCCCCACGATCGCCCGCATCATGTCGAGATCGCGCACCGTGCTGTTCGTGTCGACGAACTCGAGCAGGGGGCCCGTGTTCTCGGCGCACGCCTCGGCGAAGGCGACCGAGCTCTCGACGACCTCGGCCTCCCACTCGGGCGTGCCGAACGGCGCCTCGGGGATGCCGAAGATGAAGGCGTCGAGGTCGGCCGGGTCGGTGTAGCACGTGACGGCGCTCGAGCGCCCGACCCCGCGAGGGTCCCAGCCGACGATGTCGAACTCGCGCTGCAGATCGGCGCTCACGGCGAAGTCGACGCTGTCGCGCACGAAGTCGAAGCCCGAAGCGCCGGGGCCGCCCGGGTTGATGAAGAGCGAGCCCTGCGCCTGACCGGTGGCAGGGTGGCGAACGAGCGCGAGCTCGATGTCGTCGCCCTCGCCCGGGTTCTCCCAGTCGAGCGGGGCGATCGCCGTCGCGCACTGGGCGCCGCCGCCGCAGCCCGTCCACGTGAGCACCTGGGTGTAGTACGGCCGCAACTCCTCGGCGACCTCCTCGCCGGTCGGCGTCGAGACGTCGCCGCCGCTCACGAGGCCCTGCAACCAGCCCGGCACGCAGCCGCTCAGCAGCAGCACGGGGACGAGGACGATCGAGGCGAGGGCGGCGGCTCGGGGCGCAGTGCGGCGGGTCACGAGGGGGAGCCTAGCGCCGGCACCCTTCCGCTCGCCGTGATGAGCATGGCCTCGAGCGCGAGCGCGGGCGGCGTGTTGCCCTCGATGCGGCGCCGGGCGAGCGCGACGGCGTCGAGGGCCGCGAGCGACTGCTCGGGATGCCCGGCGCGCGCCGCGGATTCCAGCTCGCCGCGGATCGCCTCGTTGACGAGCTCGACGCCCGCGCCGAGCTGCAGCAGCAGCACGTCGCGGTAGAGCGACATGAGGTCGACGAGCACGCGGTCCAGCCCATCGCGCACCGAGCGGGTCGCGCGGCGCTTCTGGTCCTCCTCGAGGGCCTTGAGGCTCGCCCGCAGGCCCATCGGCACGCTCGCGCCCGGCTCGATACCGAGCGAGCGCAGCGCCGCGGCGCGCTCCTCCTCCTCGCGCTCGGCCGTGAAGGCCTTCGCGTCGTCGGTCGCGATCGCGACGAGCCGCTCGGCGGCGAGCACCGCGCCGCTGACGCTCTGCACCCCGAGCGCGAGCTCGAGCGTGCGCGAGCGGCGCTCGCGCGCCTCGGCGTCGGTCGCGAGGCGCAGGGCCATGCCGATGTGCGTCTGCGACTCGCGCGCGGCGCGCTCGGCGAGCACGGGCTCGACGCCGTCGCGGCGCACGAGCAGCGCGGCGACCTCGGCGACGCTCGGCACGCGCAACCGCACCGTGCGCACGCGCGAGCGGATGGTCGGGATGAGGTCGGCGGCGCTCGGCGCGCAGAGGATCCACACGGTGCGCGGCGGTGGCTCCTCGAGCGCCTTGAGCAGCACGTTCGAGGTGCGCTCGGTCATGCGGTCGGCGTCTTCGATGACGATCACGCGATACGGGGCGACGCTCGGCGAGAACTGGCTCTGCGCGACGAGCTGCCGCACCTCCTCGATCGCGATGATGACGCGATCGGTCGCGAGCACGGCGAGGTCGGGATGCGTGCGGGCCGCGACCTGCGCCGCCGTGCGCTGCGCCTCGGCCTCGCTCGGGGCCGATCCCTGCAGCAGCGCGGTGGCGAAGGCGAACGCGAGGTTCGAGCGACCCGAGCCGGGCGGGCCCGTGATGAGCCAGGAGTGGGTCATCGCCTCGGGGTCGGCAGCGGCATCCTGCAACGCCGCGATCGCGGCCTCCTGGCCGGTGAGGTCGTCCCAGGCGGTCATGCGGCCACCCTAGTCGAGCAGGGCCGACACCCGATCGCGGATGCTCGCCTGCAGCTCGTCGACCGGCCGGGTCGCGTCGAGCACGAGGAACCGCTGCGGCTCGGCCGCGGCGAGCACGAGGTACGCCGAGCGCACGCGCTCGTGGAAGTCGGCCTCCTCCGCCTCGAGGCGGTCGTACCGGGTGCGGCTCGCGTCGAGGCGCTCGCGACCGACGGCCGGGTCGAGGTCGAGCAGCACGGTCAGGTGCGGCAGCAGCCCCTCGGTGGCCCACAGCGAGAGGTCGCGCACCTCGTCGGGATCGAGCACGCGACCGGCGCCCTGGTAGGCGACCGAGGAGTCGAGGTAGCGGTCTTGGATGACGACGTCGCCGCGCTCGAGCGCGGGGCGAACCACGGTCGCGATGTGGTGGGCGCGATCGGCGGCGTAGAGCAGCGCCTCCGCGCGCGGCGCGATGTGGCCGCGGCGGTGCAGCACGATCTCGCGCAGCTCGAGGCCGAGGTCGGTGCCGCCGGGCTCGCGCGCCTGCACGACCGCACGGCCACGCGACTGCAGCCACTCGGTGAGGGCGCCCATCTGGGTGCTCTTGCCCGAGCCGTCACCGCCCTCGAGGGTGATGAACAGCCCGGTCACGACGCCTTCTTGGGCGCGGGCTTCGCGGCCGCCTTCTTCGCCGGGGCCTTCTTCGCGGCCGTCTTCGCCCCTGCCGCGGGCGCGCGCTTGACGGGCTTCTTGGCCGGGCCCTTCGCGCGCTTGTCGGCGATGAGCTGCACGGCCCGGTCGAAGTCGATCTCCATCGGGTCCTCGCCGCGCGGCACGGTGGCGTTCGTCTCGCCGTCGGTCACGTAGGGGCCGAACCGGCCGTCCTTCAGCTTGATCGGCTTGCCGCTCACGGGGTCGGCGTCGAACTCCTTGAGCGCGCTCGAGGCCTTGCGGGCCCCGTACTTGGGCTCGGCGAACTTCGCGAGCGCCCCGGCCAGGTCGATCTCGAAGATCTGCGCCTCGGCGTCGAGCGACCGGGTGTCGGTGCCCTTCTTGAGGTACGGGCCGTAGCGGCCGTTCTGCGCCGTGATGGGCTCGCCGCTCTCGGGGTCGTCGCCGACGACGCGCGGCAGGCTCAGCAGCTTCAGCGCGGTCTCGAAGTCGACCGTCGCCGGGTCCATGTCTTTGAACAGGGATGCCGTGCGCGGCTTCTCGACGGGAGCCTTCTTCTTCGCGGGGGCGCGCTTCTTCGGCGCGGGCAGCACCTCGCCTGTGGCGGGGTCGACGACGGGCTCGGCGGCGAGGGCGGCGGCGGCCGCCGCGGCGGCCTCCTCTTCGGGGCTCACCTCGGGCTCGGGGTCGAGCTCGGTGACGTAGGGGCCGAACCGGCCGTCTTTCGCGACGACGCGCTTGCCGTTCTCGGGGTTGATGCCGAGCACGCGGTCGCCCACGACGGGGGCGTCGACGAGCTCTTGCGCCTTCGCGGGCGTGAGCTCATCGGGGGCGAGGTCTTGGGGAAGGTTGACACGGCGCGGGGTCGCGGGAGTGCCGTCGGCGGCGGCCTCCGCGGCGGGATCGACGACCTCGAGGTAGGGGCCGTACTTGCCGATGCGCAGGGTGATGGTGTCGGTCAGGGGCATCGAGTTGAGCGTCTTCGCGTCGATGTCGCCGAGGTTGTCGATGACGGGGCGCAGGCCCGGCTGGTGGTCGTCGCCGAAGTAGAAGCCCGTGAGCCACTCGGTGCGGTCGGCCTCGCCGTTGGCGATCCGGTCGAGGTCCTCCTCCATCTCGGCAGTGAAGTCGTACTCGACGAGGTCGCTGAAGTTCTCCTCCAGCAGGCGCACGACCGAGAAGGCGATCCAGTTCGGCACGAGGGCCGAGCCGCGCGGGGTCACGTAGCCGCGGTCGACGATCGTCGAGATGATCGCGGCGTAGGTGCTCGGGCGGCCGATGCCGCGCTCCTCCAGCGCCTTGACGAGGCTCGCCTCGGTGTAGCGCGGCGGCGGGCTCGTCTCGTGGCCCTTGGCCTCGACGTCGACGACGCGCAGCGACTGGCCGACCGAGAGCGGCGGCAGCTTCGCCTCGGCGGGCTCGGCCTTCTCGTCGGTGTCGCGCGCCTCGTCCTGGCCCTCCTCGTACGCGGCGAGGAAGCCGCGGAAGGTGATGACGGTGCCGCTCGCCGCGAACTCGGCGATCGCCCCGGCGGGGGTGGCGGATGCCGCGGTCGGCCCCGCCTGGATGCTCACCGACGCGGTCTGGCCGCGCGCATCCGCCATCTGGCTCGCGACCGTGCGCTTCCAGATGAGGTCGTAGAGCTTCCAGTCGTTGCCGCGCAGCGTGCCCTCGAGCTCGCTCGGCGTGCGGAACACGTCGCCCGCGGGCCGCACCGCCTCGTGCGCCTCCTGAGCGTTCTTCGACTTGCTGGCGTAGACGCGGGGGGACTCGGGGATGCTGTCGGCGCCGTAGAGGGCGGCCGCCTGCGAGCGCGCCGCATCCACCGCCTGCTGCGAGAGCGTCGTGGAGTCGGTGCGCATGTAGGTGATGTAGCCGTTCTCGTAGAGCGACTGCGCGACCGACATGGTCTGGCGGGCGGTGAAGCGCAGCTTGCGGCCGGCCTCCTGCTGCAGGGTCGACGTGGTGAACGGCGCGGCGGGGCGGCGCGTGTACGGCTTCGACTCGACGCTCGTGACCGTCACGGCGATGGCCGGGTCGCGCAGGGCCTCGGCGAGCGAGGTCGTGAGCGCCTCGTCGAGCGCCACGGCGTCGGCCGCCTTGAGCTCGCCGCGGTCGGTGAAGTCGCGGCCCGTGGCCACCTTCTTGCCGTCGAGGCGCGCGAGGCGGGCCGTGAACGGGGTGTCGCCCGCGGCGGGGGTGAGGGTCGTGTCGAGGTCCCAGTAGCCTGCGCTGATGAAGGCGAGGCGCTCGCGCTCGCGATCGACGACGAGGCGCGTGGCTGCCGACTGCACCCGGCCGGCGCTCAGGCCCGGGCCGACCTTGCGCCACAGCACGGGGCTGACCTCGTAGCCGTAGAGGCGGTCGAGGATGCGGCGGGTCTCCTGCGCGTCGACGAGCGCCGTGTCGAGCTCGCGCGTGTTGTCGACGGCGCGCTGGATGGCCTCGGCGGTGATCTCGTGGAACACCATGCGCTTGACGGGCACCTTGGGCTTGAGCACCTCGAGCAGGTGCCACGCGATGGCCTCGCCCTCGCGGTCTTCATCGGTAGCCAGCCAGAGCTCGTCGGCGTCCTTGAGGGCACGCTTGAGGTCGGCGACCGTCTTCTTCTTCGAGTCGGAGACCACGTAGTAGGGCTCGAAGCCGTTGTCGACGTCGATCGAGAATTTGCCCAGCGGGCCCTTCTTGAGCTCGGCCGGCAGGTTCTTGGGCTCGACGAGATCGCGGATGTGGCCGACGGAGGCCTGCACCTCGTAGTCGTCGCCGAGGTACTTGCCGATCGTCTTCGCCTTGGCGGGCGACTCGACGATGACCAGCTTCTTGCCCTGTGGCACGGTGCTCCTCTACATATGTACGTCTCTGCGGCGGGGGGATCGCATCCGCACCCCGGCCGGTGCCGCGGCACGGAGGCGGAGCCGTGTGCCGCAATCAGCCACACCATACACAGGAAACGCTTGAGCGCTACCACGCGGCATCCGCGGCACCGGCGCGCGCCGACCGCTCGACGGTGAGGCCCAGGATGCTCGTCTCGACCCGCACGAGCACCGTCAGCCCCTCGCTCGAGCAGTCGGCGAGCGCCACGGCGTGGGCCTCGGCGACGCGCCGCGCGACTTCGCACGGCTCGCCCCCGACCCACCCCAGCAGGGCGTCGCCCGCGGCGAGCGCCGCCGCATCGGCCGCCGCGCTGAGCTGCTGGCCGCGAACGAGCGCGTGGGCGCCGCCGAGCACGGTGAGTCCCGTCAGGGCGACGACGGCGACGAGCCCGACGACGAGCACCGAGCCCGCGCCGCGGTCGGACGGCCGCGGCGGCCGACGCGCGCGCCGGGGGCTCACCGCCCGCTCGCGAGCGCGCACGACGAGCCCTCGACCCGCAGCGGCACGAGCATCAGGCGATGCTCGACCGCCACGGTCGCGCACACGAGATCGTCGGGTCGACTCACCGACAGGGTGCCTCCGGGCACGGAGCGGTCGACGAGCTGCCCGGCCGCTGCCTCGGGTTCGCCGCGGCCGAGCAGCCGGGCGGCGTCGGCCGCGGCATCCTGCGCCCGCAACTGCGCGCCGGCGAGGCCGAGGCCGCCCAGGCATGCACGGCGACCTCGGCGGTCGTCGAGCCGCGGTCGCCGCGCCCGCGCGCGGGTGAGCTCACCCGCCGACCGTGAGCGCCGTGCGCACGAGGTCGGTCAGGATGCCGCGCACCTCGTCGCTCTGCATGATCACGACGAGCAGGCTCGCGAAGCCCACAGCGGCCATCGTGGCGATCGCGTACTCGGCCGTGGCCGCGCCGCGGTCGTCGCCGCCCCGCAGGCGGAGCCGCCGGATCGCGGCGCGAAGGGAGGGAGTTGCGGGGGGAGGGGGGCTGGAGGGCGTGAGGTGGGTCATCGGTGTCGTCCAATCGTGAAGAGCCCCGAGGGGCGGTCGGTCGGCACGAACGGCTCGAGTGTCGCCCACGGTCGCTCGCACCGGGTACGACGGCCCCTCGCGCGAGAC
Source organism: Actinomycetales bacterium Ga0077552 (assembly GCA_001464255.1). GTDB lineage: Bacteria > Actinomycetota > Actinomycetes > Actinomycetales > Microbacteriaceae > Microcella. The sequence continues at coordinate 6,493 of LNFD01000333.1, forward strand.
CACCGCTCACCAGGCGCCCGCTGTGGAGGAGAGCAGCCCCAGCAGCATCGGCACGACGCCGAGCAGCAGGAACCCCGGAAGGATGCACGCCCCCAGCGGCAGCATGAGCCGCACAGCGAGCCGCTCGGCCGACTCGCGCGCCGCTGCCCGCGCGGCCGCGCGCGCCTCGGCGGCATCGGCACGCGCGAGCTCGCCGAGCGGCGCCCCCGTCGCGCGCGACAGGCCCACGAGAGCGGCGAGCGCTTCGGCATCGCCTCCGCCGGGCTCGATCAGCCCGGCACGCAGCAGCTCGCGTTCGACGAGCGCCGCGGCCGTCTCGGGCGGTCCGCCGCCTCCTGCCGCGACCGAGAGCAGGTCGAGCGCGAGGCCCACGGTGGGCGGGGGCGGCTCGGCGGCGCGCAGCAGCCGCCGCATCCATCGCCGGGCGAGCCCGACGAGAAGGAGCCCGCCGGTGACGGCTCCCGCGCCGATCGGGGTCGCGACCGTCGCGACGAGGTCGACGCCCATGAGCAGGCCGAGCAGCACGGCGATGGCCGGCAGCCCCATGACGATGCGCGCGGTGGCTTTCGGGCCGGCGAGCGCGATGCGGATGTCGCGGCGGGCGGGGCGAACCCCCGCAGGGCCGGCGCGAGCGGGGTGCCGCTCGCGGTCGCGACCCGCCACGCAACGGCGAGCGACCGCCATGCCGTCCCCGCGCCCGCGGCCGACTCGATGGCCACCGCGATGTCGTCGCCACGCTGCACCGCCTCGGCGACGCGGATCATCACCGGATCGCTCGAGGACGCCGCGACGTGCGCCCACGCCGCGCGCGGCGCGAGACCCGCAGTGACGAGCACCGCGAGTCGATGCAGATGGCCCGCGAGCGCCGCGTCACCCGTGAGCGTGCCCGTCACCGTCGCGAGCGGCGCACCGCTCACCGTTGCGCCCCCTCGCACGGCACGACGCGCAGGCGCTCACGATCGTCGAGCGCGAACCGCCCGAGTGCCGCGCGCCGGCTGCCGGCCGCCGTTCGCTCGAGGTGCACGACGAGGTCGATGCCGCTCATCGCCTGGCGTGCGAGCGCCTCGGGCCCGAGGCCCGCGATCATGCCGACCGCTTCGAGCCGCGCGGCGACATCGCCGAGCGAGTTCGCGTGCAGCGTGCCCGCCCCTCCCCGGTGCCCCGTATTGAGCGCGGCGAGGAACTCGCGGATCTCGGCACCGCGGCACTCCCCCACGACGAGCCGATCGGGCCGCATGCGCAGTGCCTCGCGCACGAGCCGCGCGAGGTCGACCCCACCGGCGCCCTCCATGTTCGGCTGGCGGCACTCGAGGGCGACGAGGTGCGGGTGCGCGATCGGCGCCTCCGCGACGTCCTCGATGACGACGATGCGATCGGAGGCGAGGGCGTCGCTGAGCCACGCGGCCATGAGCGTCGTCTTGCCGCTGCCCGTCGCCCCCGTGAACAGCACGGTGCGGCGCTCGATGAGCGCCGCCCGCAGGGCCGCGAGCGCGAGCGGGTCGAGGCCCCAGCCCTCGAGCGTCACCCGCCGCACGCGCGGCAGCCGCACCGAGATCGCCGTGCCGCCCCAGGCAATCGGCGGCAGGGCGACATGCACGCGCATACCGTCGCCCAGGCGCACATCGGCGCACGGTGTGGCCTCGTCGACGTGCCGCCCGCCCGCGGCGATGAGGCCGACGGCGAGGGCACGCGCAGCATCGGGCTCGAGCCGTAGCCCGGGCACGCGCTCGGCCCCCGCGCCACGGTCGCGCCACACGCCGCCGTCGGCGGTGACGAAGACGTCGGTCGCCTCCGCATCGGCCACGACCGCGGCGAGCGGGCCGAGCGCCGCGCGCGCCGGGGCCGGGATGCGGCGCTCGGGCACGGCGGCACGGGCCGCCGTCGGCTGCGGTCGCGGCGCGCCCGGCCCGCTCGCGCGGGGGTCTCGGGGGACGAAGGGCTGCACCGCTCGAGGATGCCGCGGTGGCGCGGGCGGCACGGCCCAGGGCGGGCATCCGGGGGCAGAGACACCGACGGCCCCTCATGAGGAGGGGCCGTCGGGGTGCTGTGCCACGCGGATTGCAGGCGGCTTAACGTCAGGGGCGGCGTCCGCATTGGGGGGAATCGGACGCCGCCACAGCAACACGGGATTGGGGGGAATCATTCGCGTTGCCTAAGTCAGGCTTGCTGCTGACCTCTCAAGTGTATGCGGGGGAATGGGTACGTCAAGCGAATTCGCCCCCCGTTTTGTCCTCCATAGGGAGGACTCAGCAAAATGTCCCCCGATGGGGGACAGAATCTCGAGCCCTAGGATGAAGAGGTTCACTGTTTCGAAGTCGGCAGACCAGGCCAGTCCGCTTCACATCGACCAAGGATGACGATGTCAGAGACCTCGATCGACAGCCTCCTGCACGAAGACCGCCGATTCCCACCGAGCCCCGAGTTCGCCGCGGCGGCCGTGGCGCAGCCGCACCTCTACGAGGAGGCACGCGCCGACCGCCTCGGATTCTGGGCCGACCGGGCGCGCGAACTGCACTGGCACCGCCCGTTCACGCAGACTCTCGACTGGTCGAACCCGCCCTTCGCGCGCTGGTTCGCCGACGGCGAGCTCAACGTGGCCTACAACTGCCTCGACCGCCACGTGCTCGCCGGCAACGGCGACCGCGTGGCCCTGCATTGGGAGGGCGAGCCGGGCGACACCCGCAGCCTGACCTACGCCGAGCTCACGCGCGAGGTCAAGCGCGCGGCGAACATGCTCGCCGGCCTCGGCGTGTCGCGCGGCGACCGCGTCGTGATCTACCTGCCGGTCATCCCCGAGGCCGTCATAGCGATGCTCGCGGTGGCGCGCCTGGGCGCGATCCACTCGGTCATCTTCGGCGGGTTCAGTGCCGAGAGCATCCGGGCGCGGGTCGAGGATGCCGATGCCTCGCTCGTCATCACCGCCGACGGCGGCTGGCGCAAGGGCCGGGTGTTCCCGCTCAAGCAGGCCGTCGACTCCGCGCTCGCGGCCGCCGAGTCGAGCGTCGAGCGCGTGCTCGTCGTGCGCCGGGGTGAGAACGAGGTCGAGTGGACCGAGGGTCGCGACCTGTGGTGGCACGAGCAGCTCGAGGGCGTCTCCGACGAGCACGAGGCCGAGGGCTTCGACGCCGAGAACCCGCTCTTCATCCTCTACACGAGCGGCACCACCGGCAAGCCCAAGGGCATCCTGCACACGAGCGGCGGCTACCTGACGCAGGCGGCTTTCACCCACAAGAACGTGTTCGACCTGCGCCCCGAGACCGATGTCTACTGGTGCACCGCCGATGTCGGCTGGATCACGGGGCACAGCTACGTCGTCTACGGGCCGCTCGCGAACGGCGCCACGCAGGTGCTCTACGAGGGCACGCCCGACACCCCGCACCCGGGCCGGTGGTGGGAGCTCATCGAGAAGTACAAGGTGAGCATCTTCTACACGGCGCCCACGGCCATCCGCTCGTTCATGAAGCTCGGCCGCGAGATCCCGCAGTCGTTCGACCTGTCGAGCCTGCGCGTGCTCGGCTCGGTGGGTGAGCCCATCAACCCCGAGGCGTGGGTCTGGTACCGCGAGATCATCGGCGGCGGCACGACCCCCATCGTCGACACCTGGTGGCAGACCGAGACAGGCGCGATCATGATCAGCGCCCTACCCGGCATCACGGTGGCGAAGCCCGGCTCGGCGCAGGTGCCGATCCCCGGCATCAGTGTCGACGTGCTCGACGAGGCCGGCGTGCACGTGGGCAAGGAGGCGGGCGGGCTGCTCGTCGTGACCGAGCCCTGGCCGAGCATGCTGCGCGGTATCTGGGGCGACCCCGAGCGGTTCCGCGACACGTACTGGTCGAAGTTCGCCGACGCGCCCAACGGGCCGCTCTACTTCGCGGGCGACGGCGCCCACCTCGACGGCGACGGCGACGTGCAGCTGCTGGGCCGCGTCGACGACGTCATGAACGTGTCGGGCCACCGCCTCTCGACCATGGAGATCGAGTCGGCCCTCGTATCGCACCCGATCGTCGCCGAGGCGGCCGTCGTGGGCGCGAGCGACGACACGACGGGTCAGGCGGTCGTCGCCTTCGTCATCCTGCGCGCCAAGAAGGCCGCCTCGGTCACGGCGACCGAGGCGAGCGTCATGCTGCGGGCGCACGTCACCGAGCAGATCGGCGCGATCGCCCGGCCGCGCGAGATCTTCGTCGTCGCCGAGCTGCCCAAGACTCGCTCGGGCAAGATCATGCGGCGGCTGCTGCAAGACATCGCCGAGGGTCGCGAGATCGGCGACACCACGACGCTCACCGACGTGAACGTGGTGCAGTCGATCCGCGGCACGGTCGACTGACCCCCGCCCCGCTTCTCGTACCGGAACGGACACCTCGCACGCGTCGAACCGTGCGAGGTGTCCGTTTCCGTGAGAGGCACGAGCGGCGCGGCGCCGGCGCCAGAACGACCGCGCGGCCGCCCGACGCGCGCTAGGCGAACTCGAGGATGAGCTCGACCTCGACGGGAGCATCCAGCGGCAGCACCGCGACGCCGACAGCACTGCGCGCGTGCGCGCCGGCCTCGCCGAAGATCTCGCCGAGCACGGTCGACGCGCCGTTCGCGACGGCCGGCTGCCCGGTGAAGTCGGGCGGCGAGGCGACGAAGACGACCACCTTGACGACGCGCGTGACGCGGTCGAGCGAGCCGATGACGCTCTGCGCCGCGGCGAGGGCGTTGAGCACCGCGATGCGCGCGTAGCCGACCGCGTCGTCGGGCGCGACCTCGGCGCCGACCTTGCCGGTCGCCGGCAGCGCACCGTCGACGAACGGCAACTGGCCGGCCGTGAAGACGAGGTTGCCGCTCGTGACGGCGGGCACGTAGGCGGCGACGGGCTTCGTCACCGAGGGGATGCTGATGCCGAGCTCGGCGAGGCGAGCCTCGATGGCGCTCATGCCGTCACCCCCGCGATCGGACGCTTGAAGTAGGCCACGAGCCCGCCCTCGGGCCCGGTCACGACCTGCACGAGCTCCCAGCCCTCCGAGCCCCAGTTGTTGAGGATCGCCTGCGTCGTGTGGATCATGAGCGGAGTCGTGAGGTACTCCCATTGCGTCATTGAGGTGTCCATTCAGCGTCGTCATAAGCCAGGTGGCGTACCGTTAAGCATATGTCTGCCCAGAATCAGAAGGCCTCCGGCTCGACCGCGACCGGAGTGATCGGCGCCATCGGCGGGATGCTCGGCCTCAGCGCCCTCGCCGGCGTGCTCGTGACCGTCATGGTCACACCCGCCCTCGCCGTGACCGGCATGGCCGCGAGCAACACCATCGGCATCTTCGAGGGTCTGCCCGAGTACATCAAGATCAACGAGCAGTCGCAGCGCAACGTGCTGTACGCCCAGAACACGGCGAACCCCGCCGACGGCTACAGGGCCATCGCGACCGTCTACGCGGAGAACCGCGAGGAGGTCGCGTGGGACGACGTCTCGCAGTACCTCAAAGACGCCACGGTCGCCGGGGAGGACCGCCGCTTCTACGAGCACAACGGCGTCGACGTGCAGTCGATCGTGCGCGCGGGTATCGGCAACCTCACCTCGGGCGGCATCGAGTCGGGCGCCTCGACGCTCACGATGCAGCTCGTCAAGAACATCTTCATCACGGAGGCCCTCAAGGCCGACACGATCGAGGAGCGCGACGACCTCATCGCGCAGGCGCAGGAGCAGAGCCTCGAGCGCAAGCTCAAGGAGGCCAAGCTCGCCATCGGCCTCGAGAAGGAGTACACCAAGGACGAGATCCTTCTGGCGTACCTCAACATCGCGGGCTTCGGCGGCAACACCTACGGCATCCAGGCCGCCGCGCAGCAGTACTTCGGCGTCCCGGCCTCCGACGTCACGATCGCGCAGGCCGCGAGCCTCATCGCGATCGTGCAGCAGCCGGGTGCGCGCTCGCTCGGCAGCCCCGACAACTACGAGGCCAACCAGAGCCGCCGCGACGTCATCCTCAACTCGATGCTCGCGGAGGGCTTCATCACCGCCTCCGAGCACGAGGAGGCCATCAACACCCCGGTCGACGAGAACTTCGTCTCGATCAATCCGCCGCAGAGCGGCTGCTACGCGGCGAACCCCTACGCCAAGTTCTTCTGCGACTTCGTCATCAAGAGCGTGGGCGACTTCGAGACCCTGGGCGAGACAGTCGAAGAGCGCGAGACCGCCTGGAAGCTCGGCGGCTACGACGTCTACACGACCCTCAACCTCTCGGCGCAGACCGCCACGCAAGACCAGGTTTGGGCGACCGTGCCCGCGACCGACGGCCGGATCGACGTGGGCTCGGCCGCGGTCTCGATCGAATCGAACACCGGCCGCGTCCTGACGATGGCGCAGAACCGAACCTTCGACGATCGCAGTGTCGAGGCCGGCGGCGGTGCCCCCGGCACGACGGCGATCAACTACGCGACCGATCGCCCCTACGGCGGCTCGAGCGGCTTCCAGGTCGGCTCGACCTACAAGATCTTCACCCTCATCGAGTGGCTCGAGCAGAACCGCGGCCTCAACGAGGTCGTCGACGCGACGCGCACCCAGGTTAATCAAGCGGGGTTCACCGACACCTGCGCCGACGGCGGCGGACCATGGGGCAACACATGGCGCATTCGCAACTTTAGTCCGTCGGCCCCCGCCCTGACCGCGTTCGACGCGACCCTGCAGTCGGTCAATACGGCCTTCGCCTCGATGGCCGAGCAGCTCGATCTGTGCGAGATCCGCAAGACGGCCGAAGAAATGGGTGTGCATCGGGCGGACGGCGACCCGCTCAAGACCAACCCAGCCGCCATCCTCGGGACAAACGAGATCGCCCCGCTTACGATGGCAGCCGCGTACGCCGCGATCGCCAGCGGCGGCATCTACTGCGAGCCCATCATCGTCGATCGCTTCGTCGACCGCGACGGCAACGAGCTCGAAGGGCAGCAGGTCGACTGCAAGCGCGCGATCTCCGCCGAGGTGGCCGCTGCAGCCGCCGCTCCCATGGCGCGAATGTTCGACCTGGGTACCGCTCGCTCCGCCCGTGTCGGTGACGGCGTACCCATGATCGCCAAGACGGGCACGACCGACGCGGCCGTCGACACCTGGATCGTCGGCGGCACCTCGCGAGTGACCACGGCGTCGTTCGTCGGCAATGTCACCGGCAAGGTGACGATCAACGTGCTCCCGAGCGGAACGCTCATGAGGCACTTCGTGTTCCGGGCAGCGCACACCGTCCTCAACGCGCAATACGGCGGCGATGCCTTCCCGGCGCCCCCCGCTCGCCTGCAGACCGGCTCCGGCGTGATCCTCCCCGACGTCGCAGGGCAGACGCTCGAGCAGGCCAAGTCGCTGCTCGAGGGCCTCGGCTTCCGGTTCGAGCAGGGCGCTGCGGTCGACTCCGACCTTGAGGCGGGCCTCATCGTCTCGGCCTCGCCGGCACCCGGCACGCTGCTCGCCAAGGGCACGACCGTTACCGTCACGACGAGCCTCGGCAACCTCGTGCGGGTGCCCGACGTCGTCTCGCCGGGTGTCGACTACGGCGACGCCGTCGACATCCTCGAAGACGCCGGGTTCACGAATATCAGCCAGACGTGCGTCGAGTACCCGCCGAGCCCCAGCCCGAGCCCCGGGCCCGGACCGGGTCCGCAGCCTGATCGTGTGACCGCGCAGAATCCCGCTGCCGGAACCCCGATCCGGTACGAGACGAACATCACTCTGACGGTCTCGAAGACCAACTGCTGATGCCCCCATCAGCACGTATCGCGGCCGCCGCATCCCTCGGGATCGCGGCGGCCGTGGCCGTCTACGCCGTCGCTGTCGAGCGCCGCGCCTACCGGGTGCGCCGCGAGGTGGTACCCGTGCTCGCCCCCGGCGCCGATCCGATCCGCGTGCTGCACCTGAGCGACCTGCACCTCGCGCCGTGGCAGCACGAGAAGGTCGAGTGGGTGCGCTCGCTCGCCGCTCTCAAGCCCGACCTCATCATCGACACGGGCGACAACCTCGGTCACGGGGATGCCCTGCCCGCGCTCGTCGAGGCGCTCATGCCCTTCGACGGCGTGCCCGGGGTCTTCGTGCACGGGTCGAACGACTACTTCGCGCCGACCCCGAAGAACCCGCTGCGGTACCTCATGGGGCCGTCGAAGGGCGAGACCGAGACGGCGGTGCGACTCGACACCGAGGGGCTCGAGGCCCTGCTGCACGGGCGGCTCGGTTGGCACTCGCTCAACAACGCCGTCGCGCAGCTCACGATCAACGGCTCGATCCTCGAGTTCATGGGCACGGCCGACGCCCACCGCGGCTGGGACCGCCTCGATCGCCTGCCCGGTCTCGTGGATGCGCTTCGCGAGCTCGACGTCGACGACACCGACGACCCGGCCGTCATGATCGGCGTCACGCACGCGCCCTACCAGCGCGTGCTCAACGCCTTCACGACGCAGCGCGCCGACATCATCTTCGCGGGCCACACGCACGGCGGTCAGGTGTGCCTGCCAGGGGGCGGCGCCATCATCACCAATTGCGATCTGCCGCGCGACCGGGCGCGGGGGCTCTCGGTCTGGAACCACGCCCACCACGCCTCGTACCTGAACGTCTCGGCCGGCATCGGCACCTCGATCTACGCTCCCGTGCGCGTGGCCTGCCCGCCGGAGGCCGTGCTCGTGACACTCGTGGGCGACGACATCGGCTATTCTTGACGGGTTGCCCCGGTTCGCCGGGGCGGCACCGGGGTATGGCGCAGCTTGGTAGCGCGCGTCGTTCGGGACGACGAGGCCGCAGGTTCAAATCCTGTTACCCCGACTCGAAACAGAACGGGCCGTTCGATCTTCATGATCGGGCGGCCCGTTGTCGTCGTCGAGATCCTTAGCTGAAGTCGGCGTCGGGGCCGAGCGCTCCGACCTCGAGCGGGTCGACCGCGTCGAGGGGAACGGGAGCCCGCCATCCCGAGGCCAGATTGTCACCCGACTCGTCGAGGTAGCACGCGGCGCACAGCGACTCGTACGTCACATCGACCCCGTCGATCGCGACCTGATCGCCGTCGAAGACGAAGACCCCGTCGACCGAGCGGCCGTTGAAGATCGCCTTGCGGCCGCAGCGGCAGATGGTCTTGAGCTCTTCGAGCGAGTGCGCGATCTCGAGCAGGCGGCGGCTGCCGGGGAAGGCGACGGTCTGGAAGTCGGTGCGGATGCCGTAGGCGATCACGGGCACGTCCTCCCGCACGGCGATGCGGAGGAGGTCGTCGACCTGCTGCATCGTGAGGAACTGCGCTTCGTCGACGAGCAGGCAGGCGACGTCGTGGCCCGTCGTGCGCAGGATGCCCGCGCGGTGCGCCTGGAAGCGCGAGTACACGTCGTCGGCGGCATCGATCGTGAAGTCGACCGGGCGGGTGACCCCGAGGCGCGAGACGATCGTCTGATCGCCCTTCGTGTCGATGCGCGGCTTCGCGAGCACGACGGTCTGGCCGCGCTCCTCGTAGTTGTACGCGGCCTGCAGCAGCGAGGTGCTCTTGCCGCTGTTCATCGCGCCGTATCGGAAGTAGAGCTTGGCCATTACTGCAGGTGTCCGTCTTCTGCCGCTCGTCGGATGAGGTCGGCCTTGGTGCTCGCCGGGCGCCCTGCCCGGGAGTACTTCTCGCGCACGCGCCGCAGATAGGTCTTCGCGGTCTCGTACTGCACGTTCATCTGGCTCGCGACCTCGGCCATGCTGTAACCGCTCGCATACAGGGCGAGCGCCTCGCGCTCGCTCGTCGAGAGCTTGGGCCGGGCCGGATGCTGCGCCCCCTTGGGCAGGGGCCGCCAGTCGCGCACGGGCTCGCCCGTCGACTCCATGCCCATGACGCGGCGCGCGGTCTCCATGACCTCGCCGAGGGGCATGGCCTTGGAGAGGAAGGCCGAGGCCCCCGCGTCGAAGGCGCGGTCGCGGGCCTCGACGGTGTCGAGGCTCGTGAGCACGATGACCTTCGCACCGGCGGCACGGCAGGTGCGCACCCGGGCCTCGATCGAGACGGGCTCCTGCAGCTGGAAGTCGAGCAGCACGAGGTCGGTCGGGAACTGGTCGCTCTGCACGAGCTCGAACCACGTGGGCGCGGTGAGCACGAGGTCGAAGTCGAGCGCGTGCGCGGCGATCCACGAGGAGAGGCTGTCGAGCAGCAGCTCGTGATCGTCGAGGATCGCCAACCGCACCCGGGATCCCGTGCGCGCGTCAGTATCCATACTCAAACTCTAGGACCAGTCGGCCCGGCAGCTCGTGAACCGAGGAACGCAGGGTGAGGCCGCGGATGAGCTCGAGCATCGAGCGCAGCTCGCGCCGGGCATCCGGCAGCGGTCGGGGCGTGGCGACGCTCCACTGCACGGCGAGCCGCCCCTCGGGCGCTCTGAGCCGCAGCTCGAGCTCTGTAGCCGCGAGCCGCTCGAGGCTGATCGCCGCGAGGGCGCGCAGCAGCGTGCGCCGCTCGAGCACGGCGTGACGGCCCAGATCGTCGGGGTCGTCGGCGAGCGCGATGATGTTGAGTCGCGGGTGCCGACCGACGAGATCGTCGAGCATGAGCTGGGCCCAGGTCTTCTCGACATCGGTCACGAGCAGGGTGCGGATGCTGCGGGCGAGCCGGCGGGCCTCGTCGCGATCGGCGTCGTCGATGCTGTCGGCCGCCACGACGCGCTGCAGGTAGGGCACGACCTCGCGGTTGAGCCGCGACACGCGCTGCTGCTGCACCGAACGCGCGACGCCGCTGCGGTGCTCGACGGCGGCCGCCGCGGCCGACAGCCACGCGCGGTCGTGCCAGAGCTGCGTCGAGCTGTTGAGCGAGCGGGCGTAGGCGGCCGCGGCGAAGCCCATGACGGCGACGCTGAACGAGCCCGAGACGGCGAGCGTCAGCACGGGCACGTCGGTCGACGCCGCGGGCGACTGCACGACGCCGAGAGCGGCGCACAGCAGGGTGTGCACGATCGTCCAGAACATGATCTCGCGCGCCGGCCGATAGGGCGTGCTCGCGACGAGCAGCACGCCGACCACGAGCGGGCCCAGTC
>LNFD01000334.1 GCA_001464255.1 Actinomycetales bacterium Ga0077552
AAGCCCGTGCTCGACTCGATCACCTCGTCGACGCACTTCGTGAGCCCCGCCGTCTATGGCCTCGTGCTCGCGGGCGCGGTGTTCACGCCTGCGCTGTGGCTCATCCTGATCTCGTTCTTCCTGTGGGGCATGGCCTCGCACGCCTTCGGTGCGGTGCAAGACGTCATCGCCGACCGCGAGGGCGGCCTCGCCTCGATCGCGACGGTCATCGGCGCGCGAGCGACCACGCGCCTGGCGGTCGCGGCCTACGCGCTCGCGGGCCTGCTGCTGCTCGGCACCGAGTGGCCGGGGCCGCTCGCGCTGCTCGCCGCGGTGCCCTATGTCGTCATCGTCGCGCGCTTCTGGATGATCACCGACGAGACCGCCGAGACGGCCAACCGCGGCTGGCGGCGCTTCCTGCTGCTCAACTTCGTCGCCGGGGCGATCGTGACGATGCTCATGATCTACTGGGCGATCAACCGCTGAGCCCGGCGGCTGCAGGCCGACGACTACAGCCCGCCCGCGAGCCCGATCGCGACGAGCAGCAGCACCGGCGCGAGGCCGAGGACGATGCTCACGCCGAGGGCGAGCGTCGCGATCGCGCGGCCCCCGAGCCGCGGTGCGGCGCGCAGGGCGAGGCCGGCAGCGAGGGCGGTGAGCGCGGCGATCAGGGCGGCGACCGCGAGCGACGCGAGGGTGAGCACGATCGGGTCGATGCCGGGGATGCTCACCGCACCGGTCGCGACGACCGTCTGCACCACGAAACCGAGCAGGGTGAACCCCGTGCCCGCGCGAGCGAGAGCGGCGGCCCGGTTCGGCCCGGGGCGCAGGCCGCGGGCGAGCTCGGGCCCGAAGGCCGAGAACGGGTCGGGCTCGCGGTGCGGGCGGCCCTGCCACGCGGCGCCGTCCCACCACTGCTCGTAGCCGGGGCGGTCGAGCAGCGGCTGCCAGCCGGCCGCCGAGCGGTCGAGCTCGAGCCCCTCGTCGTCGAGAGAATCGGGGTCGGAGCTCACAACTCGTAACGGTAGCCGAGCTCGGCCGGGTACTCGCCCCGCGCGGTCAGCTGCGCGGCGGCATCGGCGAGGTGCGAGAGTGTGAGGCCCAGGATCTGGGGGCCGAACGAGATGCGCCCGACCCCGAGCTCGGCGAGCTGGGCGAGGGGCAGGTAGCCGGGATGCGCGAAGACCGCGATCGGAGCGCGGACCGCGGCCACGGCATCCGCCACCATCTGCTCGGTGCGCAGGCCGAGCATGAAGATGCTCGTGGCGCCGGCGTCGGCGTAGGCGTTCGCGCGGTCGATCGCCTCGTCCCAGTTGTCGGGGGATCCGGCGAGGGTGTCGGTGCGCGCGTTGATCGCGAGCGGCACCCCGGCCGCGTCGGCCGCGGCCCGCGCGGCGGCGACGCGGGCGGCCGCCTCCTCGATCGGGCGGCGCTCGCTCGTCGCACCCGCGAGGGAGTCCTCGATGTTGAGACCGGCGGCCCCGGCCTCGATGAGCCGCGCGACGTTGTCGCGCACGCCCGCCGCGTCGGGGGCGTAGCCGCGCTCGAAGTCGACGCTCACGGGCAGCTCGGTCGAGGCGGTGATACGCGCAGCGGCGGCGAGGGCCATGTCGACCGTCATCCCCTCGCCGTCGTCGACGCCGAGCGAGAAGGCCACCGAGTGGCTCGCGGTCGCGAGCGCCCGCACCCCAGGGGCGCGGGCGACGATGCGGGCCGTCATGGCGTCCCACACGTTCACGACGATGAGCGGATCGCCCGGAACATGCAGGGCGGTGAGCGCGGCGGCCTTCTCGGCGGTAGAGGTCATGCCTCTACTCTCACACGCCGCGGCCCGGCCCGAGCGGCAAACGCTCGGCAGGAGGGGTCCGAATACCCTGCAGACCCCGCCCGCTGATCCGGAGTGCCACCATGACCGCGCTGAGCCTGCTGACGACCACGAACGCCGAGACCTCGGCGGCGATGGCCGACATGATGCCTGTCGGGGGCGACCTCTCGGCCCACGTGCTCGGCCTCGTGCTCGCCCTCGCGGCGTTCGCGGCCGGCGCGATCGTCGCGGTCGGCCCCGGTCGCCCGCGGCCGGTCGCCGCTCGGGGTCGCCGCGCCGCCCGCTGACGCACGGCGTTCACCCGGCGTGCGGCAGAGTCCCAGCCGGGGCGAGACGCATTCACGGCGTCGGTTGCGACGATGGGGCATGAGCTCGACACGCCTGCGCGACTACCAGCCCTCCGACATGGATGCCATCCTGCGCCTGTGGGACGAGGTGCGCCACGAGGGCGTCGAGCCCGTCTACGCGCTCGCCGAGGTGCTCGCCTCGTGCGAGAAGGACCACGCGGTCGTCGCTCTGCACGACGAGCACGTGGTCGGGGTCGCCGTCGCGCGCGCGGCGCACGACCAGGGCTGGATCGTCTTCCTCGCCGTGACGGCGTCGGCGCGCGGCGCGGGCATCGCCGGTTCGCTGCTCGCCGCCCTCGAGCAGCGCATGGCGCCGCAGGGCCTCACGCGCCTGTCGATCCTCGTTCCCGATGCGCAGCAGCAGCACGGCGCGCTCACGAAGGCGGGGTTCCAGGATCGCGCGCACCTGAGCTACTTCGAGCGCGAGATCCCCGTGAAGCAGCGCGAGCTGACGGCCCTGCGCGACCTCGGCGGGCGCATCCTGCCCCGCGATCTGTGGGGCTCGATCGCGGGCATGCAGGCCGAGAAGGAGCTGCTCGAGCGGCGTCTCGTGCTGCCGCTCGCCGACCCGGCGCTCGCCGAGCAGTTCGGTGTCGAGCCGCCGCGCTCGATCGTGCTCTTCGGCCCACCCGGCACGGGCAAGACGACCTTCGCGAAGGCCGTGGCGTCGCGGCTGCAGTGGCCCTTCGTCGAAGTCTTCCCCTCGCGGCTCGCGCACGGGCCGCAGGGGCTCGCGGGCGGCCTGCGCGAGACCTTCGCGACGATCGCCGAGCTCGACCACGTCATCGTCTTCATCGACGAGGTGGAGGAGATCGCGGCGCAGCGCGGCGGCGAGCCGCCCTCGGCCATGCAGGGCGTCACGAACGAGCTGCTCAAGATCATCCCCGCGTTCCGGGATGCCCCGGGCCGGCTCCTCATCTGCGCGACGAACTTCATCCGCGCCCTCGACGACGCCTTCCTGCGCCACGGCCGCTTCGACTACGTCATCCCCATCGGGCTGCCGGATGCCGCGGCGCGCGAGGCGATCTGGTCGCGATACGTGCCCGACTCGGTCGAGGGCGAGGTCGACCTCGCGCAGCTCGTCGCGAGTAGCGACGGCTACTCGCCGGCCGACATCGAGTTCGCGGCGCGATCGGCCTCGCAAGCGGCACTCGAGCAGTCGGTGTTCGGGGCACCGGGTGCGGGCATCCGCGGCCCCTCGACCGACGACTACCTCACGGCGATCGCCCGCACGCGCGCGACGGTGTCGCCCGAGGTCGCGAGCGAGTTCCGCGAGGACATCGCGGCTCTCGCCCGTACCTAGCGCGGCGCTACGCTTCGACGCTCTTCGGAGGGGCCTTCACGAACAGCAGCATGATGCCGCCCGCGAGCAGCACGAGCGTGATGCCGAGGATGCCGTACAGGGTCTGGTTCGCGGCGACGGCGATGAAGACGCCCCACAGCAGCGACGCCATCCAGCCGGCCGCGCGCCCCGTGGTCGCGTAGAGGCCGAAGACCTCGCCCTCGCGCCCCGCGGGCGTGACGCGCGCGAGGAACGAGCGCGAGGCGGCCTGCGCGGGCCCGACGAAGGCGGCGAGCACGATGCCGACGGCCCAGAACAGCCCGGCGCCGAGGTCGGCGAAGAAGAACACGATGAGCGTGCAGATCACGAGCCCGAACACCGAGACGAGGATGACGCGCTTGGGGCCGAAGCGGTCGTCGAGCCGCCCGGCCAGGATCGTCGAGACACCGGCGACGATGTTGAGCGCGATGCCGAAGATGACGAGGTCGGTGAACCCGAAGCCGAAGACGATGCCGGCGATGACCGAGCCGAAGGTGAAGACCGCCGAGAGCCCGTCGCGGTAGACGGCGCTCGCGAGCAGGAACCAGAAGGTCGGGCGCGTCTCGCGGTAGAGGCGCACGACGCCGCGCACGAGCTCGACGTAGCTGCGGAAGAAGCCGACCTTCTCCGCCGCGGCGAGCTTCGGCGGCTCGGGCACGCTGAGGAAGATCGGGATGACGAAGATGATCGTCCAGATCGTGGCGCCGAGGGCGATGAGCTGGAAGGTCGTGCCCGACTCGCCGTCGAGCACGCCGCCGAGGATGAGCCCGACGACGATCGTGAGCGCGACGATGCCGCCGAGGTACCCGAAGCCCCAGCCGAGGCCCGAGACCTTGCCGATGGTCTTCGGGGTCGACACCGAGATGAGCAGGGCGTTGTAGTTGACGCCCGCGATCTCGCCGAAGACGCTGCCAATGGCGATGAGCGCGACGCCCATCCAGAACCACTCGGCGCCGGGCTGCACGAAGACGAGGCCGAGCTGCGCCACGACGAGCAGCGCCGTGAAGATGAAGAGCTGCAGCTTCTGCCGGCCGGCGCGGTCGGCGCGCTGGCCCATGACGGGGGCGAGCAGGGCGATGAGCAGGCCCGCGATCGTGATGCCGTAGCCGAGATTGCTCGCGAGCTGGCCAAGCGCGGCCTCCTCGCCCGCGGTGCCGACGACCGCCGGATCGATGAAGAAGGTGCTCGTGAGGAAGCTCGGCACCCAGACGAAGGTGAGCAGAACGGTGTTGAACGGCTGCGTCGCCCAGTCCCAGAAGGCCCACGCGAAGACCCGCCGGCGGGGCACCTCGATGCCCTCCTGCAGGTCGAGCCCCATGACGCCCACCGCCCCCGTGTTCGCGGTGACCGGGATCGACTTATCGGTGGACTTCTCTGTCATGCGCTCACGCTACCCCGCGGCGGTAAACGGCAGGTAGCGCGAAACGGCGTCGTGTTCGCGCGGCGTTGGCCGGGCAAGGCTGAGAGTTGAGCCAGAGCGACGCAGGTTTGTCCCGCTCGACTTGACAGCGGGCATCCCGAATCTCAAACTTGATACATCGCGACTCAACCTTTCGCGCCTGCAGACTTCGCAGTACTGAACCAGAAGGAGCACCACCATGGCTCGTGCCGTCGGCATCGACCTCGGAACCACCACCCACCGTCATCGCCAACGCGGAAGGCTTCCGCACGACCCCGTCGGTCGTGGCCTTCACGAAGGATGGCGAGGTGCTCGTCGGCGAGACCGCCAAGCGCCAGGCCGTCACCAACGTCGACCGCACCATCGCGAGCGTCAAGCGCCACATGGGCACCGACTGGAAGCAGGAGATCGACGACAAGAAGTACACCCCGCAGGAGATCAGCGCGCGCATCCTCGCGAAGCTGAAGCGGGATGCGGAGCAGTACCTGGGCGAGAGCGTCACCGACGCCGTCATCACGGTTCCCGCGTACTTCAACGACGCTGAGCGCCAGGCCACGAAGGAGGCCGGCGAGATCGCGGGCCTCAACGTGCTGCGCATCATCAACGAGCCCACCGCGGCCGCGCTCGCCTCCTCGTCTTCGACCTCGGTGGCGGAACCTTCGACGTGAGCCTGCTCGAGGTGGGCAAGGACGACGACTTCAGCACCATCCAGGTGCGCTCGACCGCGGGCGACAACCGCCTCGGCGGCGACGACTGGGACGGCCGCGTGGTCGCGTACCTCATCCAGCGCTTCAAGGAGACCACGGGCGTCGACGTCAGCAACGACAAGATCGCCAAGCAGCGCCTCAAGGAGGCCGCGGAGCAGGCGAAGAAAGAGCTGTCGAGCTCGACGAGCACGAACATCCAGTTGCCGTACCTCTCGCTCACCGAGAACGGCCCCGCCAACCTCGACGAGACGCTCACGCGCGCCAAGTTCGAAGAGCTCACGAGCGACCTGCTCGACCGCACGAAGAAGCCCTTCGACGACGTCATCCGCGAGGCGGGCGTCAAGGTCGGCGACATCGCGCACGTCGTGCTCGTCGGCGGTTCGACCCGCATGCCCGCCGTCACCGAGCTCGTCAAGAAGCTCACCGGCGGCCGCGAGCCCAACAAGGGCGTCAACCCCGACGAGGTCGTCGCCGTGGGCGCGGCCCTGCAGGCCGGCGTGCTGAAGGGCGAGCGCAAGGACGTTCTGCTCATCGACGTCACCCCCCTGAGCCTCGGCATCGAGACCAAGGGCGGCATCATGACCAAGCTCATCGAGCGCAACACGGCCATCCCGACCAAGCGCAGCGAGACCTTCACGACGGCCGACGACAACCAGCCCTCGGTCGCCATCCAGGTCTTCCAGGGTGAGCGCGAGTTCACGCGCGACAACAAGAACCTCGGCACGTTCGAGCTCACGGGCATCGCTCCCGCTCCCCGGGGCATCCCGCAGATCGAGGTCACCTTCGACATCGACGCGAACGGCATCGTGCACGTCTCGGCGAAAGACAAGGGCACCGGCAAGGAGCAGTCGATGACCATCACGGGCGGCTCGTCGCTCGCGAAGGAGGACATCGAGCGCATGGTGCGCGAGGCCGAGGAGCACGCCGCGGAGGACAAGGAGCGCCGCGAGAAGGCCGAGGTGCGCAACAACTCCGAGCAGCTCGTCTACTCGATCGAGAAGCTCATCAAGGAGAACGACGACAAGCTGCCCGACGACGTCAAGGGCGAGGTGCAGGCCGATGTGGATGCCCTCAAGACGGCGCTCGCCGGTGACGACGATGCGGCCGTGAAGACGGCGTTCGACACCCTCAACGCCTCGCAGACGAAGCTCGGCGAAGCCATCTACGCCGCGTCGCAGATGGAGCCGACGCCGTCGGACGACCAGGAGACCCCTGTCTCTAACGATGAGGACGTCGTGGACGCCGAGATCGTCGACGATGAGGATGACAAGAACGCCGACGGCGGCAAGGACAAGAAGTAGCCATGGCGGCCAAGAAGCGCGACGACAGTCCTGAGGAATTCGACGAGCACGCCGAGCCGCTCGCCGAGGACGGCGCCGTGACCGACGCGGAGTCGGCCGAGGACCTGGTCGCTGCGGAGGACGCGGACGTGGAGGTGTCGGAGAGCGGCAACTCGCTCGACGCCGACATCGACCACATCCTCTCCGAGGCCGGGCAGCGCGAGATCGAGGAGTACCGCGATCGCGCCGCCCGCGCCGAGGCGGAGCTCGCGAACTTCCGCACGCGCGTCGAGCGCGACCGCGCGGCCAACCGCGAGGCGGTCATCGCCGATGTCATCCGCTCGCTGCTGCCCGCGATCGACGACCTCGATCGGGCTGCCGCGCACGGCGACCTCGAGGGCAGCCCCCTCGAGCTCGTCGCCCAGAAGCTGCGCCAGTCGTTCGAGCGCTACGGTCTGCGCTCGGTCGGTGTGGTCGGTGAGCCCTTCGACCCGGCGTTCCACGAGGCGATCGTGCAGCTGCCGAGTGCCGAGGCCACGTCGCAAACGGTGGCCGATGTCATCGAGGTCGGCTACGCCCTCGGCGACCGCCTCGTGCGGCCGGCCAAGGTGGCCGTCTCGGTTCCGCAGGGCTAGGTGACGCATGGCCAGTCAAGACTGGTTCGACAAAGACTTCTACGCCGTGCTCGGCGTGAAGAAGGACGTCACCGAGGCTGAACTGAAGAAGGCCTACCGCAAGCTCGCGCGACAGCATCACCCCGACTCGAACCCGGGCAACGCGGCGGCCGAGGCGCGATTCAAAGAGATCAGCGAGGCGCACTCGGTACTGAGCGACCCCGCGCAGCGCGCGGAGTACGACCAGCTGCGGGCCATGGGCTCGGGGGCCCGCTTCACGGCGGGCGGGGCCCCGGGCGGCTTCGACGACGTCTTCGGCGGCATGTTCAGCGGTGGCGCGGCCGGTGGGCGACGCACCGCGCCAGGCGGCTTCGAGGACATCTTCGGCGGGCTTTTCGGCAACGCGGCGCCGGGTGCGGGCGGCGGCGGTCGCCGCTACGGTGCGCCCACGAAGGGCCGCGACCACACGGCGACCGTCGGCCTCGAGTTCGACACGGCCGTGCACGGCGACACCGTGACGCTCGAGCGCCCGGGGGGCGGCAAGCCCATCCAGGTCAAGATCCCGGCCGGTGTCGCCGACGGGCAGAAGATCCGCTTGCGCGGCAAGGGCGAGCCGAGCCCCGACGGCGGCGAGCCGGGCGACCTCGTGCTGACGGTGCAGGTGCGCCCGCATCCGGTGTTCACGCGCGAGGGCCTCAATCTGCGGGTGGATGTTCCCGTCACCTTCGTCGAGGCGGCCCTCGGTGCGGCGATCGAGGTGCCGACGCTCGGCGGCGACCCCGTCAAGCTGCGCGTCGCGGCCGGTACCCCGAGCGGGCGCGTGCTGCGGGTCAAGGGCCGCGGTGTGACGACTCCGAAGGGCACGGGCGATCTGCTCGCGACCGTGCAGGTCGCGGTGCCCTCGCACTTGAGTGCGGAGGCACAGCAGCACCTCGCGGCCTTCGCCGCGGCGCTGCCGCCCGAGAACCCGCGCGACGACCTCATCACCCGGGCGCGAGGGTAGCGGGGGCGCGAAAGGTGGAGACGATGGACGAGCACAGCCCGATCTTCGCGATCGCCGTGGCCGCCGAGCTCGCGGGCATGCACCCGCAGACGCTGCGGCAGTACGACCGGCTCGGCCTCGTCTCGCCCACCCGCACGGCGGGGCAGAGCCGCCGCTACTCGATGCGCGATGTCGTGCAGCTGCGCGAGATCGCGCGGCTCAGCGCCGAGGGCCTGAACCTCGAGGGCATCCGGCGCATCCTCGAGCTCGAGAACGAGGTCGTCGCGCTGCGCTCGCGCGTGCGCGAGCTCGAGACGGCGCTCGCCGACGAGCTGCTCGCCCGCCCCGGCCGTCGCGTCTTCGCGGCGGGTGTCGAGGGCGACGTCGTGTCGATCAAGGCGGGCACGCGCGCGCAGAAGTCGAACCAGCTCGTCATCTGGCGCCCGCTGCGGCGCGGCTAGACCGAGAGTGCGGGCTCGGCGTCAGCACTCGCGGGCGCGTCGTCCGCGCGGGGCAGCGTCACCGACATGCGCGCTCCGCCGAGCGGCGAGCGCTCGATCTCGATGCGTCCCTCGAGCAGCTCGACGAGCGACTTCACGATCGACAGCCCGAGCCCCGTGCCCGGGGTCTGGCGCTTCGTCGCGTCGGCGCTGCGGAAGAACCGCTCGAAGACCCGGGGATGATCGGCGTCGCTGATGCCGGGCCCCGAGTCATCGATCACGAGGCGCACCGCGTCGCCGTCGCACAGGGTCGTCACGCGCACGGTGCCCTCGGCCGGCGTGAACTTGATGGCGTTGGCGAGCAGGTTCGTGGCGATGCGCCCGAGCGCATTCGCGTTGCCGACGACGACGGTCGGGTCGGCGCACAGCGCGGTCTCGACGGTGACGTGCTGGTCGCGCGCGGTGGCCGCCTGGTCGTGCACGGCATCGCCCACGATCGCGGTGAGGTCGATGCGGTCGTTCTCGCGCACGGGGTTGGGCGCGGTCATGCGGCCGAGCTCGAGCAGCTCCTCGACCATCTCGGTGAGCCGCGCCGCGTTGCGCAGGATGATCTCTGACGCCTGCCGCTGCTCCTCGGCCGCCGTCTCGTGCAGCTCCTCCGCGAAGCCGACGATGCTCGTGATGGGCGTGCGCAGCTCGTGGCTGACGGCTGAGACGAAGTCGTCCTTCTGCTGCGAGATGGCCCGCAGCTCGTCGGCGACCTTCCGCTCGCGTTCGATCGCGCTCGCCATCGCTTGCTGGGCCGCGACGAAGTCGCTGATGTCAACGAGCTGCAGCCCGAGCACGGTGTCGCCGTCAGCGGTCGGCACGCGCCGGCCGTGCAGCTGCACCGTTCGCCTGTCGCCCAGCAGCACCTCGGTCGTGAGGTCGTCGACCCCGCTGTCGAGCCAGGCGTCGATGACGGAGTCGAACCACGCGGACTCGACGAGCGCGGCCGCGACGTCGTTGATCTCGAGGATGCTCGGGGCCGAGCCGCGTTCGGCGCGCACGAACATCGACCCCACCTGCGAGCCCACGAACCCGCCGCGCAGCAGCGTGGCCCGTCGCTCGTTCTCGGCGCGCAGCTCGGCCCGCTCGCTGCGCACCGATCGCGAGCATGTACACCTGCACGAGCAGCGTCGCCGAGACACCGGGGTCGGGATCGGCGTAGGGCCCGCCGCCGAGCACCGTCAGCACCGAGGCGACCGCGCCGAGCAGCACGAGCTCGACCGTTGCGACGATCGGCACGAATCGCACGGCGGCCCAGCCGAAGAAGGGGAAGAGCAGGGCGCCGATGGCCTCCGACTGGAACGGCGCGAAGACGATGAGCGTGACGACGGTCGTGAGCGTCACCTGCACCGCGAGCTCGAGACGCTGGCCGGCCAGTCGTCGCGGCAGCGGCACGAGGGCGATCGGCACGATGAGCAGCAGGGCCGAGAGGTGCGAGGGCACGAGGGCCGCAAAGCTCAGCAGCGGGTTCGCGCCGACGAGCAGCGCGAACGAGACCATGCCGATGAGGCCGACGACGACGGAGGCGCTGACGCACGCGGCGATGAAGCGCAGAAGCCCGCGCGAG
>LNFD01000335.1 GCA_001464255.1 Actinomycetales bacterium Ga0077552
GCTCGTTCCCGACGTCGCCTTCGCGCTGTGCCTGCTCGGCGGCGTCGCCCTCGCGGCGGCGGGTGAGCTGACCGTGGGTGAGCTGTTCGCGTTCTTCGCGACGGCGACCGTGCTGCGGTTCCCGATCGAGTCGATCGGCTTCCTGCTGTCGATGACCTTCGACACCCGCACGGCGACCGACCGCTTCTTCGAGGTCATGGACGAGGTCAACTCGATCACCGACCCCGCCTCGCCGGCGACGATCGCGGCGCCGAGCGGCCGTCTCACCTTCGAGAACGTGGTCTTCCGGTACCAGGATGCTCCCGCCGACCAACCCGGAACCCTCGACGGCATCGACCTCACCCTCGAACCCGGCGAGACCATGGCGCTCGTCGGCATCACGGGCAGCGGCAAGACGACCATGACGGCCCTCGCCTCGCGCCTGTACGACGTCACCTCGGGGCGCGTGCTGCTCGACGGCGTCGACATCCGCGACCTCACGCGCGACGAGCTGCGCCGCCACATCGCGATGGCCTTCGAAGCGCGACAACGTGCTGCTCGGCCGCCCCGAGCTCACCGAGAGCGACGACCCCGCCGATGCCGCCGAGGCCGAGCGGGTGCTCGCCGAGGCACTCGACATTGCGCAGGCCGACTTCGTGCACAGCCTGCCCGACGGCATCGACACGACCGTGGGGGAGGAGGGGCTGAGCCTCTCGGGCGGCCAGCGCCAGCGGCTCGCGCTCGCGCGCGCCGTCGCCGCGAACCCCGCCGTGCTCGTGCTCGACGACCCGCTGAGCGCGCTCGACGTCGATACCGAGGCCCTCGTCGAGGCGGCGCTGCGGCGCGTGCTCGCGACGACCACCGGCCTCATCGTCGCGCACCGGCCATCCACCGTGCAGATGGCCGATCGCGTCGCGCTGCTGCAGGAGGGCCGCATCACCGACGTCGGCACCCACAGCGAGCTACTGAAGCGCAACGAGCACTACCGCTACGTCATCTCGTCGCTCGAGGACGAAGAGCTCGCCGCTATCGAGCGTGCCGACCGTGAGCTGAAGCTCGCCGAGCTGGAGGGCCGACGGCGCGATGCGATCGACCGGGAGAGACGCGTCATCGATCAGGAAGGCGAGGTGACCCGATGAGCGTCACGGGTGTCGAAGGCGAAGAGCGCAACGACTTCTCGCGCGCCGAATCCAAGCAGATCCGCACGCGCTCGCTGCGCCTGCTCGGCTCGCTCGTGCGCCCGGTGCGCTGGCGCATCGCGGCGACCATGTCGGTCATCGTGGTCTCGACCGCACTGCAGGTGGCGGGCCCCTGGCTGTTGGCGATCGGCCTCAACGAGGGTCTTCCCGCACTGCTCGACCGCAACGACTGGATGCCCATCGCTCTCGTCGTCGGGGCGTACCTGCTCACCGGCCTCGCCGGTGCGGCGCTCATCGCCGTGTTCCAAGTGATGTCGGCGCGCCTCAGCCAGGCGATCCTCATCGACCTGCGCAAGCGCGTCTTCTTGCACACGCAGCGTTTGTCGCTCGAGTTCCACGAGTCGTACACCTCGGGGCGCATCATCGCGCGCCAGACGAGCGACCTCGACTCCATTCGCGAGCTGCTCGACTCAGGGCTCACGCAGCTCGTCTCGGGCCTGCTCTACATGGGGTTCACGGCGGCGGCGCTCGTGCTGCTCGACCCGGTCTCGGGCATCGTGCTCGCGATCTCACTGATCCCGCTGCTCGCCCTCACGCGCTGGTTCCAGGTGCGCTCGCAGAAGCTCTTCCGGCAGACGCGCGTGGCCTCCGCCCGCCTCATCGTGCACTTCGTCGAGACCATGACGGGCATCCGCGCCGTCAAGGCGTTCCGGAAGGAGCCGCGCAACGAGCGGCAGTTCGCCGGCCACGTCGAGGACTACCGCGATGCGAACGCGCGCGTCATCCGCCTGTTCGGCATCTTCGACCCGGGCCTCGTGCTCATCGGCAATGTGACCGTTGCGGCCGTGCTCGTGGTCGGCGCGTTCCGCGTCGTCGACGGCGCGCTGCTCATCGGTTCGCTGCTCGCGATCGTGCTCTACACGCGCCGGTTCTTCGACCCGGCCGAAGAGATGGCGATGTTCTACAACTCGTACCAGTCGGCCGCGGCCGCGCTCGAGAAGATCTCGGGCGTGCTGGAGGAGAAGCCGAGCGTACCCGACCCGACGACGCCGATCGACCTGTGGAAGGCGCGCGGCACCGTGCACTTCGACCGGGTGCGCTTCTCGTACACCGACGACACCGTGGTGCTGCCCGACCTCGAGCTGACCATCCCCGCCGGTCAGACGATCGCGCTCGTCGGCACGACGGGCGCCGGCAAGTCGACGCTCGCGAAGCTCATCGCGCGCTTCTACGACCCGACCGGCGGTGCGGTGACGCTCGACGGGGTCGACCTGCGCAAGCTGCACCCGAAAGACCTGAGGCGCGCGATCGTCATGGTGACGCAGGAGGCCTACCTGTTCTCGGGCACCGTCGCCGACAACATCGCGCTCGGCAACCCCGACGCGAGTCGCGAGCAGATCGTCGCGGCGGCGAAGGCCGTCGGGGCGCACGAGTTCATCGAGTCGCTGCCGAACGGCTACGACACCGACGTCAACAAGCGCGGCGGTCGCGTCTCGGCGGGGCAGCGCCAGCTCATCTCGTTCGCGCGCGCCTTCCTCGCCGACCCGACCGTGCTCATCCTCGACGAGGCCACGGCCTCGCTCGACATCCCGAGCGAGCGGCTCGTGCAGCAGGCGCTGCAGACGCTGCTCGCCGACCGCACGGCCGTCATCATCGCTCACCGGCTCTCGACGGTCGCGATCGCCGACCGCGTGCTCGTCATGGAGCACGGTCGCGTGATCGAAGACGGCACGCCGGCCGAGCTCATCGCGGGCACGGGCAAGTTCGCCCAGCTGCACGCGGCCTGGCGCGACTCGCTCGTCTAGGTGGCGCGCCGACAGTCACCTCGCCGACCGCCCCACTCCGTCGTCGCCGCGCAACTCGCACCGTTTGCGACACCTCGCACGTAAGCATGCGTACGAGGTGTCGCAGACAGTGCGACCGCGGCCGCCGTGACCCCCCCGCTCGGGCGGTTCACCGCGGCTGGGTAGGGTTCGCGGTGTGACCGATCGACCCGTGGATGCTGCGCCCGAGCCCGACGACGCGCCCGGGTCCGACGGCGCACCCGGTGCGGCCGCTCTGCCGGCCGACATCGCCCCCGCACCGCGCGGGTCGGCGCTCGAGGTGCTCGGGCAGTTCACGGTGCTCGGCCTCACGTCGTTCGGCGGACCCGTGGCGCACCTCGGCTACTTCCGCGAGCGCCTCGTGGTGCGCCGGCGGTGGATCAGCGAGCAGGGCTACGCCGAGCTCGTCGCCCTCGCGCAGTTCCTGCCCGG
Organism: Actinomycetales bacterium Ga0077552; assembly: GCA_001464255.1. Lineage (GTDB taxonomy): Bacteria > Actinomycetota > Actinomycetes > Actinomycetales > Microbacteriaceae > Microcella. The sequence goes on from LNFD01000335.1 coordinate 3,374, forward strand.
GCCGGCGTCGAGCCAGGTCGGGTTCGCTCTCGGGCTGCATCGGGCTGGGTTACTCGGCGGGCTCGCCGCGTTCGCGGCCTTCACCCTGCCGAGCGCGGTGCTGCTCGTGCTCGCGGCGCTCAGCGCTCCGCTGCTCGACGGCCCCGTCGCCGAGGGGATCATCGCGGGGCTGAAGGTCGTCGCCGTCGCGGTCGTCGCGCACGCGGTGTGGGGCATGGCGCGCACGCTCACCCCCGACGTGCGCCGCGCGGGCATCGCCGTGGCCGCGGGCCTGCTCGTGCTGCTCGTCGGCACGGGCTGGGCCACGCTCGCCGCGATCGCGCTCGGCGCCCTCGCGGGCCTGCTGCTGTGCCGCGCGGGTGAGGTGACCGCCGCGGGCGGGCTGAGCATCCCGATCTCACGTCGCGTGGGGGCCGCCTGCCTCGTCGCGGTCGGCGTGCTGCTGCTCGGCCTGCCCCTGCTCGCGGCGCTCGTGCCGAGCCAACCGCTCGCGGTCGCCGACGGCTTCGTCCGCGCCGGGGCGCTCGTATTCGGCGGCGGTCACGTGGTGCTGCCGCTGCTCGAGACCGCGGTCGTCGAGCCGGGCTGGGTGAGCGAGCAGCAGTTCCTCGCCGGCTACGGAGCCGCCCAGGCCGTGCCCGGACCGCTCTTCACGGTCGCGGCCTTCCTCGGCGCTTCGATCGCCCCGGGCGCCGAGGGCGTGCTGCTCGCCGTCATCGCCCTCGTCGCGATCTTCCTACCGGGGCTGCTGCTCATCGTCGGCGTGCTGCCGTTCTGGAGCGCGCTGCAGGGCCGCCCCGCCGTGCCGGCCCTCGTGCGCGGCGCCAACGCAGCCGTCGTCGGAGTGCTCGCGGCGGCGCTCTACGACCCCGTCGCGACCGTCGCGCTCGCCGTGCTGTGCACGGCGCTGCTCATCGTCGTGCGCGTGCCGGCGTGGGCGGTCGTCATCGTCGGGGCCGGCGGCGGGATGCTGCTCTCGGCGTTCTGACCGGCCGCTGGCCGCCCGGCCCGCGTCGTTACGCCGGCGCCCAGCGGGCCGTGGCGAGCTCGAGCCGGTAGTCGAGCGGCCCCCGGGCATCGCCGTGCCACCGCAATGACGTGCCCTCGGCGCGGTAGTGCTCGAGCGCCTCGACCTCATGGCCCGCGGGTGGGCGGCCGTCGGCGCGCACGACGCGC
>LNFD01000336.1 GCA_001464255.1 Actinomycetales bacterium Ga0077552
CGGGGCCGGTCGTGACACTGGGTCGAGTGGGCGACGCGGGCGCAGCATCCACACCGCTTGTCGTTCTGCGGCACAGCCCCGCCCTGCGGCACGCGGGGCCGCGCGAGGCGGGGCTGTTCCACACGGCGATCCTGTTCGAGACGCAGGCCGCGCTCGCCGCCGCCGTCTACACCGTGGCGACGACGCACCCGAACCGCTTCACCGGATCGAGCGACCACATTGTCAGCCAGGCCTTCTACTTCGACGACCCCGAGGGCAACGGCGTCGAGCTGTACTGGGATCGCGACCGCACCCAGTGGTCGTGGGTGCACGGCACGGTCGAGATGGCGACGCTCTTCCTCGACCCCAACGCCTTCCTGCGCGAGCACCTCACCGACGAGGCGCTCGCGGCGCACGGCTCCGCGCCCGCGGTCGTCGGGCACGTGCACCTCAGCGTGGGCGACATCGCCACCGCGCGGCGCTTCTACGTCGACCAGCTCGGCTTCGACCTCACGAACGCCTACGGCGAGCAGGCGATCTTCGTGAGTGCGGGCGGCTACCACCACCACATGGCGATGAACGTGTGGCGCAGCAGCGGTGCCGGTCGCCGGATGCCCGCGCTCGGGCTCGGCCAGGTCGACCTCGTGTTGCCGGGCGCCGACGAGCTCGGCGCCACGGCCGAGCGGCTGCAGCACCACGGGGTCGCCGTGCGCGACGACGGGCGCACCCTCGAGGTCGACGACCCCTGGGGCACGCTGCTGCGGCTCACCCCCGCAGGCGAGTAGTGGCTCAGCTTCCGGAGAAGAGGGTCGCGAACCCGAGGCTCACGAACGCGAACCCGCTGCCGACACCACCCAACGCAAGGGTGTAGACCTGCGGCCAGTTGCGCGCGAGCAACTCAGAAGGCAAGAGCAGCGCAGCCCCTAGCAACACACCCAAACAACTGATCGCCAAGCCGACATCGCGCGCCAGCGCTGCCTCGGACGGATCTTCCGAGGTGATCGCCCAGGCCACAAGCAGCATCACGACCAGGAGCACGAGGGCCATCCCTGTGATGACCCAGCCGAGCATCCAGAGTGCCAGTGCGGGCTGGCGAATCCACTCTGGGCCGATCATGTCGGCGTGCTGGTCATCGATACGGTTGGCGGCCCGCCTGATGATTCCGGAACGACGGGGTGGCAGGGGTAGAGGGGGGAGGTCTTTGTGGCGCGGGAGCACCAACACGCGGTATGGGTCTGCCGACACCTGCTGAAGGAAGACCGCAAATGCGCGTCGCTCCTGGTCCGTTGCCCATTCCGGACTGAGCGCGCTCCATCGCCCCGCTTGCTCGTGATGGCCGAGCCGACGGTAGAGATCTGCCAAGGCAAGTCGCGCCGAGGGTGAGTCTGGAGCATCGCGCACCAACTGACGCAGCGAGTCGAGCGCCGCCCGGTACCGACCCGTTTCGAAAAGACCTTGCGCGCGATCGACGCGCGCAAGGATATTCATGCGCCGAGACTAATCAATCAACGGCGCGATAACGCCTGCCTATCCCCTGCTGTCCAGCGCGCACTCCTAGACTCCCGCACGTGAGCGAGTTCCGTCCCCCGCGCCGGCTGCGGCTGAGCCGCGCGATCGCGGCCGCGCAGGCTCCCGTGCTGCTGCCGCAGGGGCGTCGGCTGCGGCGCGAGACACCGCGGCTTCCGGATGCTCCGCTGCCGTGGGAGGGGCGCGTCGAGGGCGGCGGCGACCGCGACGGGCGCGACGACCCGGGCGGAGCATCCCGCACCCTGCACCTGCTCGTGATCGGCGACTCGACGGCCGCGGGCGTCGGCGTCGACCACGCCGACCTCGGCCTCGGCGGGCGACTGGCCGAGGCGCTCGCCGCGCGCACCGGGCGGCCCGTGCACTGGCGCGCGGCGGGGCGCAACGGCGCGACGGCGCGCGACCTCGTGCAGCAGTACCTCACGCCCGCACTGCACGGCCCGACCGACCTCGTCTTCCTGACCGTCGGAGCCAACGACGCGCTCGCGCTGCGGTCGGCGCGGGCGTTCCGCCGCGACATCCGGCGCATCCTCGAGCGCACCTTTGCCGCGCATCCTGAGACCGCCCTGCTGATGTCGTCGCTGCCGGCGTTCTTCCGCTTCCGGCTGCTGCCCGAGCCGCTGAGGCGCAGCCTGTACCGGCACTCGCAAGCGCTCGAGCGCGAGGCGCGGCTGCTCGTCGGGGCCGCCCCCCGGGCCCACATGTCGCCGCCCCCGCCGCCGTACACCGAGGGCTTCTTCGCGAGCGACGACTTCCACCCGAGCGCGATCGGGTACAAAGACTGGGCCGACTTCGCGGTGGAGGACGCCTGGAGCGTCGGCTTCGGGCGGCTGCTCGACGATCACTGACCGCCGCGCCTGCACAGCGCCACGCCCCGGCCTAGACTCGCGCCCATGACCTCGAGCCCTCGCCCGTTGCGCGGCCGCCGCCTCAGCCGGGCCATCGTGCTCGCCCTCGCGCCGATCATCGTGCCGCAGACGGTCAAGCTGCGGCGGGTCGTGCCGCTGCTGCCCGAGCCGCCCCAGCCCTGGGAGGGCGGCGGCGGCACCGACCCGATCCGCCTGCTCGTGCTCGGCGACTCTCTCGCGGTCGGAGTCGGAGTCGACGACGCTGCTGACGGGCTCGCGGGGTGCCTCGCCGCCGAGCTCACCGCCGCGACGGGGCGACCCGTGCGCTGGCGGGCCCGTGGCCGCAACGGGGCGACGGCGCGCGACGTCATCCGCGACCACCTCGACGACGCGCTCGCCGAGCCGACCGACGTCGTCGTCATCAGCCTCGGCGCGAACGACTCGATGCAGATCCGCTCGCACCGCGCTTTCCGCCGCGACATCACCCGCATTCTGCGCGCGGTGTTCAGCGCCCACCCCGAGGCGATCGTGCTGATGAGCGCGCTGCCCGCCTTCCATCGCTTCGGCCTCCTGCCCGAACCGCTGCGCACCACGCTCGCCCTCCACGCGCAGTCGCTCGAGGTGAGCGCGCGCCGCGCGTTCGAGCGCTTCCCGCGGGCCCACATGACGCCGCCGCTGCCTCCCTACGGCCCCGACCACTTCGCCACCGACGACTTCCACGCCAGCGCCAGCGGCAACGTCGAGTGGGCGCAGTTCATCGTCGACGACGCCGTCGCGCACGGCATCGCGGCGCGCATCCCGGCGTGAGCGGAGCGACCGGAGGCGCGG
>LNFD01000337.1 GCA_001464255.1 Actinomycetales bacterium Ga0077552
ACAGCGGGATGTTCCCGTGCTTCTTGGGCGGCAGGCTCGCGCGCTTGCCCTTGAGCGCCCGCAGCGCCTTGATGATGGCGACGCGCGTCGCGGCCGGCTCGATGATGCCGTCGAGCTCGCCGCGCTCGGCGGCCAGGAACGGGCTCGCGACGTTGTAGGTGTACTCGTTCGCGAGGCGCGTGCGCACGGCCGCGACGTCCTCCCCGGCGGCCTCGGCGGCCCTGATCTGGTCGCGGTACAGGATGTTCACCGCGCCCTGCCCGCCCATGACGGCGATCTCGGCCGTGGGCCAGGCGAGGTTCATGTCGGCGCCGAGCTGCTTCGAGCCCATGACGATGTAGGCGCCGCCGTAGGCCTTGCGCGTGATGACGGTGACGAGCGGCACGGTCGCCTCGGCGTAGGCGTAGAGCAGCTTCGCACCGCGGCGGATGACGCCCGTCCACTCCTGGTCGGTGCCGGGCAGGTAGCCGGGAACGTCGACGAGGGTGAGGATCGGGATGGAGAAGGCGTCGCAGAACCGCACGAAGCGGCTCGCCTTCTCGCCCGCGTCGATGTTGAGCGTGCCCGCCATGGCGTTGGGCTGGTTGGCGATGACGCCGACGCTGCGGCCCTCGACGCGCGCGAAGCCGATGACGATGTTCGGCGCGAAGAGCGGCTGCACCTCAAGGAACGAGCCCTCGTCGACGACGTGGTCGATGATGTCGATGACGTCGTAGGGCTGGTTGGCGCTGTCGGGGATCATCGTGTTGAGCCGGCGGTCGGCGTCGGTGATCTCGAGCTCGGCCTCGGCCGCGTACTGCGGCAGCTCGGCGAGGTTGTTGTCGGGCAGGTAGCTCAGCAGGGCACGCGCGTAGTCGAAGGCATCGTTCTCGTCGCTCGCGAGGTAGTGCGAGACGCCCGAGGTGCGGTTGTGCGTGAGCGCGCCGCCGAGCTCCTCCATGCCGACGTCTTCGCCCGTGACGGTCTTGATGACGTCGGGGCCGGTCACGAACATCTGGCTCGTCTTGTCGACCATGATGACGAAGTCGGTGAGGGCGGGCGAGTACACGGCGCCGCCGGCGGCCGGACCGCAGATGATCGAGATCTGGGGGATCACTCCGCTCGCGGCCGTGTTGCGCCGGAAGATCTCGCCGTACTTGCCGAGTGCGACGACGCCCTCCTGGATGCGCGCCCCGCCCGAGTCGAGGATGCCGATGATCGGCACGCCCGTCTTGAGCGCGAGCTCCATGACCTTGATGATCTTCTCGCCCGCGACCTCGCCGAGCGAGCCGCCGAAGATCGTGAAGTCCTGGCTGTAGACCGCCACCTGGCGGCCGTGCACCGTGCCTGTGCCGGTGACGACGGCGTCGCCGTAGGGGCGCTTGGCGTCCATGCCGAAGGCGTGGGTGCGGTGGCGCACGAACTCGTCGAGCTCGACGAAGCTGCCGTGGTCGAGCAGGGTGTCGATGCGCTCGCGGGCCGTCATCTTGCCCTTGGCGTGCTGCTTCTCGATCGCGGCCTCGCCGCTCGCGGTCACGGCCTCGTGGTAGCGGATCTTGAGGTCGGCGATCTTGCCGGCGGTCGTCGAGAGATCGGGGGCGGGCGCGCTCATGGAGTCGGTCACCGTGTCAGCCTATCGACCACCCCCCGCCGGGTGCCGTTGGCGATGAGGCACAAAAACCATCCGCAGCGCTGTGCGCGGGCACGGTGCGACCGGGGTGAGCGCTGCACGGTGGATGCGCGGCGCGCCGTACCCTGGGCCCATGACCATCCCGCCGCTGCCTCTGAGCCGCGCGGTGAGCCCCGACCTCGAGTGGCGGGCGAGTTGCGCCTCGACCAACTCCGAGCTCGTCGCGGGCGCCGCGCAGCGCCCCGACCTCGCCGTGCTCGCGACGACCGATCAGACGGCGGGCCGCGGCCGGCTCGGCCGCGTCTGGTCGGCACCGGCCGGGTCGGCGCTCGCCGTCTCGGTGCTCGTGCGGCACAGTGCTCCATCACCGTCGAGCGAGCCGGAGCCGCGGCGGCTCGGGTGGCTGCCCCTCGTCGCCGGGGTGGCGATGGTGCGGGCGGTGCGTGCGCTCGGGGTGCTCGGCGCGGGCCTCAAGTGGCCGAACGACGTGCTCGTCGACGGCGGGGCTGACGGCCCGCTCAAGCTCAGCGGCATCCTGACCGAGCTCACTGCCGACGGCGTGGTCATCGGGGCGGGGCTCAACCTCTCGATGGGGCGCGACGACCTGCCCGTGCCGACCGCGACATCCCTCGCCCTGCAGGGGGTGGCGGTGGATGCCGCGCTCGCGGATCGCGCGCTCGCCGCGTACCTGCGCGACCTGTTGCCCCTCGTGGCCCAGTGGCGCGCCGTGACCGACCCGAGCGAGCTCAGGCACGTGGTCGAGCCCGAGCTGCGCACCCTCGGCCGTGCCGTGCGCGTCGATCGCCCCGGCCTGCCCCTGCTGCTCGGCACGGCCGAGGGCCTCGACGACGACGGGCGCCTGGGGGTGCGCTCGAGCGACCCGGTCGAGGGGCTCGTCGCCGTGGCGGCGGGCGACGTCACGCATCTGCGGTATGAATAGGGCATGACGGGGGAGAACCGCGTGCCGGAGCGGGCGATCGCCCGCCTGCGCCCGCACGCGCGGGCGCTTGCGCTGCCGTCGGTCGCCCTCGTCGCCGCGGTGGGCGCTACGACCTTCGGGGCGCTCGTCGTCGACGAGCTCTGGCAGGTGCTTGCGGTGCTGTTCGGCGGCCTCGTCGTCATCGGCCTGCTCTGGGTGCTGCCGCTGCTGCGCTGGCTCAGCACCCAGTACCTCATCACCACGCGCCGTGTCGTGCTGCGGCGGGGGCTGCTCGTGCGCACGCGGCAGGAGGTGCTGCTGAGCCGCAGCTACGACGTCTCGGTGCGGCAGGCGGGCCTGCAGTCGGCCTTCCGCTCGGGCGACGTGCTCATCAACACGGGCCTCGACCGCCCGATCGTGCTGCGTGATGTGCCGCGCGCCGACCTCGTGCAGCGTGCGCTCGGCGACGTGATGGAGACCAGCACGACCTCGATCGCGACGGTGCGCCGGCCCGTCGAGACGACCGACCCGGCCCTGCGCCGCTCGCGCACCGACCGCTGACGCTAGCTCGGCTGAGCGCGCCGCGGGTGGAACACCCAGGCGCGGTAGAGCACGAATCGGAAGGTGCTGCCGAGCGCGAGGCCCACCACGTTCGTGGCGATGTTGTCGGCGAGCAGGCTCGTGAAGCCGAGCACGTACCGCGAGACGACGAGGCACGCCACCGCGATGAGCAGGCCGCCGATGCTCACGACGGCGAACTCGACGGCCTCGCGTGCGGCAGGCCGGCGGCGCTCGAGCCGGAACGTCCAGTACCGGCTGCCGAGCCAGTTGACCGCGATGGCCACCGAGGTCGAGATGACCTTGGCGATGACCGGGCCCTCGGCGATGAGCTCAGGGGCGAGCACGGTCACGCGCAGCAGGTTGAACAGCGCGACGTCGATGACGAGCCCGACGAGCCCGACCGTGCCGAAGCGGGCGAGCTGGGGCAGGAGTGTGCGCATCGGTCCTCGCGGGGCGGAGGCCGGCGCCCTCGCGGTCGGCCAGAATAGACGGGAGTCGTCCGCAGTCTAGTGAGGAGCATCCATGGCCGTCGTCGGCGTCATCGGAGGGGGCCAGCTCGCGCGCATGATGATCCCCGCGGCCGTGGCCCTCGGCATCGAGCTGCGGGTGCTGGCCGAGACCCCCGACGCGTCGGCCCGCCTCGCGGCGACGCAGGTGGGCGACTACCGCGATACGGCCACCGTGCTGGCCTTCGCGCGGGGTTGCGACGTCATCACCTTCGACCACGAGCACGTGCCGCAGGAGGTGCTGCGGGCCCTCGGGGCCGCGGGGGCCGCCGTGCGCCCGGGGCCGGATGCCCTGCTCTACGCGCAGGACAAGCTCATGATGCGCGAGCGCCTGTCGCAGCTCGGCGTTCCGCAGCCCGACTGGGCGCGGGTCGAGTCGGCCGACGAGCTGGCCGGATTCCTCGCAGACCACGGCGGCCGTGCCGTCGTCAAGACGCCGCGCGGCGGCTACGACGGCAAGGGCGTGCGCGTCATCGATGACCCCGCGCAGGTCGCCGACTGGTTGGCCGAGGGCCCGCTGCTGGCGGAGGAGCTCGTGCGCTTCGAGCGCGAGCTCGCGCAGCTGATCGCGCGCCGGCCGAGCGGCGACGCCCGGCTGTGGCCGCTCGTCGAGACGGTGCAGCGCGGCGGCGTGTGCGCCGAGGTCATCGCGCCCGCCCCGCACACGACCGACGCGGTCGAGCGCGCGGCCGCCGAGATCGCCACCTCGGTGGCGCACGGCCTCGACGTGACGGGCGTGCTCGCCGTCGAGCTCTTCGCGGCAACGGATGGGCGCGTGCTCGTCAACGAGCTCGCGATGCGCCCGCACAACAGCGGGCACGTGACGATCGACGGCTCGACGACGAGTCAGTTCGAGCAGCACCTGCGCGCGGTGCTCGACTGGCCGCTCGGCGACACGGCACCGCTCGCCCCGTGGGGCGTCATGATCAACGTCTTCGGCAGCCTGCCCGACGAGCAGATCGCGGCCGCGCTCGGCCACCAGCCGACCGCGAAGGTGCACGCGTACGGCAAGGGCCCCCGCGCCGGGCGCAAGGCCGGCCACGTCACGGCGATCGGCGACGATCTCGACGATGCGGCTTACCGGGCGCGTGCGGCGGCCGCCCACTTCGACGACGACTAGCGGCGGCGGCGCGCGCTCACGTCGTCAGCGACGAGCGGCGGCGGCGTCGCACCCTCGCGCCGACGCGCCCAGCCAAGCCGTGGAGCCGGCGGGCCCTGTCGATTCCGGCCGCCCCGCCTCGCCGCCCGAGCACGCGTTCTCAGGCTGCTGAACGTCGCCGTGCCGCGGGCAACACCTGTCGCACGGGCTCAGCGCGAGCGGGCATCGGGATCGGCCGGCGCTGCGGGTCGATCGACGCGGGCGGGATCGCCCGGTAATCGTCGATTCCGTCGGGTCGTCGATGTCGTTCGACTTTCCAACCGTTGTTGTGCACGAGCAGGTGATGGTGCCGGCACAGCAGCACCCCGTCGGCGACGTCGGTGCGGCCGTTGTGGCTGCCCCACGGGTCGATGTGGTGCGCCTCGCACCAGGAGGGAGGACGTTCGCACCCCGCCCAGCGGCAGCCCCCGTCGCGCACGGAGAGGGCGACCCGCTGACGCGCCGTGAACAGCCGTTGCGAGCGGCCGACGTCGAGCGGCTGGCCGGTCGACGCGATCAGCACGGCCGTCTGCGTGCCCGCGCAGATCAGACGCTGAGCAGTCGGCAGCGAGATCGGGTCGGGCTGCCCCTCGAGGTGCGCGGCGCCCGTGCCCGCACTCAGGTCGCTCGCGGTCACGACCACGCGAACGGAGGGGGCGCCGCTCGAGAGCAGGGCGCGGGAGTCGGCGTCGGCGCCAGCGCGCAACAGCTCGAGGAACGTGTCGGAGGCGTACTGCTCGGGCGTGCGGTCGTCGGCCCGCATGCGCTCGACGAGTTCGGCATCGCGGGGCGAGAGGAAGCTCGGGCCGCCGCGGCGAGGCGAGGTGGCCCGGTCGTAGAGGTCGGTGACGACGGCCGCGGACTCCGGATCGAGAACCCACGTGGCCCGGGTCATGCCGTCGCTCGAGCGGAACACCCGCAGCGATCGAGCGTCACGGCGCCCTCGCTCGCGGTCGGCGATGCCCGCTACATCGAGGTCGTCGCGCAGCTGACGGGCCCGACGGAAGAGACGGTCGACATCGAGCGCCCCGATGTCGGCGAGGAGCGCGCCCACGGCCGAGGCGAGCGCGTCGGCACTCACGGTCTCGCTGATGTTGCCGAGCCCGGAGCGGATCGCCTCGAGACCAGCCGTCGACAGCTCGCCCCGCGTGACGGGTGCGACGAGCGCCTGCGCCCACTCGGGCAGGCCTTCCTCGATGAGCACGGCCCCCGCGCGCACCGCGACCCGGGCATCGTGCCGCGATGACCCGGTGGTGACGCGCACCAGCTCTTCGGGCGTGCGGTGCCCGTGCCGCTGCGCGAGACCCGAGTGCGCGAGGTGCGGCGCCGAGCGCCGGGCCACCTCGCCGGCGAGAAGCGCCGAGCGGGCATCCACGAGCCTTCGCACCGCCGCGGCGCGATCGAGCGCCTCGAGCACGGCATCGTCGGTCAGCGCGGCGAGAGCCTCGTCGGTGATCGCCACGTCGTCGATCGTCGCGAGCGCGCGGTGCGCGTCGGCGAGCGAGGCGAGGAGGGGGCGGGGCATGAGGAGATTCTCCTCTTGTTCGAACGTATGTTCTAGTGGGTCGAGGCAATCTCCGGATAAGTCGTCGTCGACGCCGCCTGTGAGGGACGAGCCAACCGGCAGCCCGCCACCCGGCACCCCGCCACCCGGCACCCCGCCACCCGGCACCCCGCCCCAACGACCACCGACCCACCCGCCCCACGACCCTGCCGCGTGCCCCTCCCGCCCGCGCACCCCGCGCGCGCCTACCCTTGACCCATGTCCACTCCTCTCGTCGCGGTCGTCATGGGCTCCGACTCCGACTGGTCGGTCATGCAGCACGCGGCGACCGCGCTCACCGAGCTGGGCATCGCCCACGAGGTCGAGGTGCTCAGCGCCCACCGCACGCCCGATGCGATGATCGCGTACGGGCGCGCGGCTTCCGGCCGGGGCATCCGGGTCATCATCGCCGGCGCCGGCGGCGCCGCCCACCTGCCCGGCATGATCGCGAGCGTGACGACCCTGCCCGTCGTCGGCGTGCCCGTGCCGCTCGCGACGCTCGACGGGCTCGACAGCCTGCTGAGCATCGTGCAGATGCCCGCCGGAATCCCCGTCGCGACCGTCTCGATCGGTGGCGGCCGCAACGCTGGCCTGCTCGCGGCGCGCATCATCGGGTCGACGGATGCGGCCCTCGCCGAGCGCCTCGCCGCCTTCGCCGTCGACCTCGAGCACGCGGTCGCGGCGAAGAACGCCGCGCTCAAGGCCTCGATCGGCGCCGCGCCCGCGTCGTGAGCCTCACCTCGCCGCTACGGCATCCCGATACCCGCGACCCCGCGGTCATGAGCCGCCGGGCGTGGTGGCTGCTGGGCCTCAACCTGCTCATCCCGGGCAGCGCGCAGCTGCTCGCGGGCGACCGCCGCTGGGGGCGTTTCGCCGTCGGGGCGACGTTCACCCTGTGGGGAGCCGCCCTCGCCGCGCTGCTGCTCTTCGTGCTGTGGCGCCCCGCCGCCCTGACGCTCGCGACGAACCCGATCGTGCTGTGGATCGCCCAGCTCGGCCTCGTCTTCTACGCCGTGCTGTGGCTCGCGACGACGCTCAACGCCTTCACGCTCGTGCGGCTCGTGCGCACGGGGCCGCGCGCCCGCATCCCGATCGCCGTCTTCACGGTGCTGAGCATCGTGCTGACGACGGGCACCGCCGGCTACGCGGCCCTGCTGACGGGGGTCGGGCGGGATGCTCTCGGCTCGGTCTTCGCCGACGGCACGTTCGTCGAGCCCATCGACGGCCGGTACACGATCCTGCTTCTGGGCGGCGACGCGGGTGACGACCGCATCGGGCTGCGGCCCGACAGCATGTCGCTCGTGAGCATCGATGCCGCGACCGGTGCCGTGACGATGATCGGCATTCCGCGCAACCTCTACAACGCGCCCTTCGCCGAGGGTTCGCCGCTGTGGGAGGCCTGGCCGCGCGGCTTCGACTGCGGCGACGACTGCCTGCTCGCCTACCTGTACCCGTGGGCTGAGGAGCACCCCGAGCTCTACCCCGACGCCGAGGCGAACGGCAGCACGCCCGCGCTCGAGGCGATGAGCGACGCGGTCGAGGGGGTCACGGGCCTGCCGGTGCAGTTCACGGTGCTCATCGACATGGCCGGATTCGCCCGGCTCATCGACGCGCTCGGCGGCGTCGTCGTCACGGTCGACGAGCCCGTGCTGCTCGGCATCAACGGCGGGCCGGTCGTGGGCGAGATCGCCGCGGGCGAGCAGCGCATGGACGGCGCGACGGCTCTCTGGTACGCCCGCAGCCGCTACAACCTCACCGACTTCGACCGCATGGCGCACCAGCGCGATATCCAGGAGGCGATGCTGCAGCAGCTCGAGCCCGGCACCGTGCTCACGCGCTTCCAGGCGATCGCCGAGGCGTCGAGCGGGCTCGTGCGCACCGACATCCCGCAGTCGATGCTCGGCGTCTTCAGCGACCTCGCGGTGCAGTCGCGTGCGCACGAGATCGTGCGCCTCGAGCTCGTACCGCCCCTTGTCGACAACGTCACGCCCGATTTCGCTGCGGTGCACACGATCGTGGCCGAGGCGGTCGCGCCCCGCCCGACGCCCACGTCGACCCCAGCACCGTGACGGCGGCGGGATGCCCCGCTACAGGTCGGCGTGCAGCTGCCAGGTCTTCTCGGCCGAGTCGCGCCAGCTGAACGCGCGCGCACGGTCGCGCCCGCGCACGGCCAGCTCGGCCGCGAGGGCGGAGTCGTCGAGCACCGAGCGCACCGCCTCGGCGAGCCGCGCGGGGTAGCCCTCGGCGTCGTCGCGGGCGACGACCACCCCGGCATCGCTGCACACCTCGAGCAGCGCGGGGGCATCGGAGTGCACGACCGGGGCGCCGAGGCTCATCGCCTCCAGGGCGACGAGACCCGATCCGGCCGAGAGGGCGGGAACGGCGACGACGGCGGCGCGGCTGTAGGCGACGGCGAGGTCGGTCTCGTCGAGCACGCCGAGGGCGCGCACGCGGCCTGGCTCGGGGGCGCCATCGACGTCGGGCA
>LNFD01000338.1 GCA_001464255.1 Actinomycetales bacterium Ga0077552
TCGGCAGTTCGGCACCGGCAACGAGCGTGCGGGTCATGAGGTCGGCGACGACAAGCAGCGCGCCACCGCCGACAGCGCTCGCGAGAATGAGCCCGCGGTGCGCGGGCCCGATGATCATGCGGATGAGGTGGGGCACGACGAGGCCGACGAAGGCGATGATGCCCGTGAAGGCCACCGCGGCGCCCGTCAGCAGCGCCACGATCACGATCGAGACGATGCGCAGGCGCTCGACATCGACGCCGAGGTGGCGCGCGTTGCGCTCGCCGAGAGCGAGCAGGTCGTAGCTCCGGGCGAGCACCAGCGCGAGGGCGATGCCGACCGCGGCGACGACGGCGACGAGGGCCACCTGGTCCCACCGCGAGCCACCGAGCGAGCCGAGCTGCCAGAACACGATCTGCTCGCGACTCGCCGTGTCGGCGATGAAGAGCACGAAGGCGATGCCCGCCTGGGCGATCGCGTTGACGGCGATGCCGGTCAGCAGCAGGGTGACGACCTCGGTGCGACCGCCCGCGCGGGCGACGGCGTAGACGAGCAGGGTCGCGAGCAGGCCGCCGAGGAAGGCGAAGAGCGCCACCCCCGGCCCGCCCAGAACGGATGCGCCGAGTGCGATCGCGGCCGAGGCCCCGAGCGCGGCTCCCGACGACACCCCCACCACGCCGGGCTCGGCGAGCGGATTGCCGAACACCGCCTGCATGACGGCGCCGGCCACGGCGAGCGCCGCCCCGACCGCGAGGCCCATGACGATGCGCGGGAACCGCACGACCCACAGCGTCGACTCGACGATCGGGTCGGTCGGCGCCCACACGGTGTCGATGCCGATGGCCCGCAGCAGCGAGCCCGCCACCTCGGTGGGCGTGATCGGCAGCTGGCCCGTGACGGCGGAGAGCACGACCCCGCCGACGAGGATGCCGGCGAGCAGCAGGACGAGGGCGAGGGCCCGGATGCGCGGGCTCACGGAACGCGGTGCAGCCAGTCGTGCGTCGAGAACTTCTCGGCCACGAGCGTGTTCGCGCGGTCGAGCTCGGCCGGGGTGATGGCACCCTCGGTGAGGCCGTACTGCCCGCGGAAGGTGGCGACGAGTCGATCGATGATCTCGTCGCGCGTCAGCCCGGTCTGCGACTTGAGCGGGTCGACGCGCTTGTTGGCGCTCTTGATGCCCTTGTCGCTGAGCTTCTCGCGCCCGATGCGCAGCACCTCGACCATGCGATCGCCGTCCATGTCGTAGGCCATCGTGACGTGGTGCAGCACGGCGCCGGTGCCGAGCCGCTTCTGCGCGGCGCCGCCGATCTTGCCGCTCGGGCTCGCGATGTCGTTGAGGGGCTGGTACCTGGCCTCGATCCCGAGGCCGCGCAGCGCCGTGATGACCCACTCGTCGAGGAAGGCGTACGACTCGGCGAAGCTCATGCCCTGCACGAGCGCCGCCGGGGCGTAGAGCGAGTAGGTGATGGCCGAGGCGGGCTCGATGAACATCGCGCCGCCGCCCGAGATGCGGCGCACGATCTCGAAGCCGTAGCGTTCGGCGTTCTCGAGGTCGACCTCGTTGCGCACGCTCTGGAACGAGCCGATCACGACAGCGGGGCTCGTCCACTCCCAGATGCGCAGGGTGGGGCCGCGGCGGCCGTCGCCGACCTCCTCCGCGAGCACCTGGTCCATGGCCATCTGCTGCAGGGGGGCCAGCGCGGGGCCGCGCAGCAGCTGCCAGTCGTAGTCGGCGAAGGCCGTGGCGCTCGCGAGCGCCCGGCGCACGGTCGTCGCGACGGCCTCGGGGCTGAAGCCCAGCAGCACGGCACCGTCGGGCAGGGCATCCCGCACGCGTTCGGTGAGGGTCGCGGCATCGGTGTCGGCGGGCAGGCCGAGCACGGCGGCCTCGATCGCGGGCACGACCTCGTCGGGTTCGACGAAGAAGTCGCCCGCGAGCCGGAACGCGCTGATGCGCCCCTCGGCCACCTCCAGGTCGACCACGACGAGCTTGCCGCCGGGAACCTTGTACTCTCCGTGCCGCGCTTCGCCGTGCATGCGCTCAGCCTATTGCGGCGGGTCGGCGCGCATCGGCCGCGTACTGCGACCACGAGCCGGGGTAGAGCCGGCCGGTCGCGAACCCCAGGTGCTCGAGCACGAGGAGGGTGTGGCACGCCGTGACGCCCGAACCGCAGTAGCTGATGACGGGGCGCTCGCCCGCGCCCAGCGACGTCAGGCGGTCGCGCAGGGTCGCGGCGTCGAGCAGGGTGCCGTCGGCGGCCACGCTGTCGCGGCACGAGAGGCTCTCGGCGCCGGGGATGTGACCCGCGCGCGCATCGACCGGCTCGCTCTCGCCGCGGTACCGGTCGATCGTGCGGGCGTCGAGAACGAGCGCGCTGCCGTCGGCGGCGGCCTGCTGGGTCTCGTCGATCGATGCGAGCGCGGCATCCGGCCACGGGCGCTCGGTGAAGGATGCAGTGCCCGCGTCGACGGGGGCCGTCTCTAGCGCGCTCCCCGGGTGGGCGCGCCGCCACGCGTCGAGCCCGCCGTCGAGTACGGCGGCCTCGTGCCCGAGGGTGCGGAGCATCCAGACCAGGCGCGCGGCGATCACTCCCCCGGCGTCGTCGTAGACGATGACGGTCGAGCCGTCGCCGATGCCCGACTCGGCCATGCCGCGGGCGAACACGGGCGGTTCGGGGAGGGGGTGGCGGCCCGCGGCGGGCGACGGCGGACCGGCGAGCCAGAGGTCGAGGTCGACGAACACGGCACCCGGCACGTGCCCGTGCTCGTGCGCCTCGGCGCCCGAGCGGCCGTCGAGGTACCAGCGGCTGTCGACGACGACGACATCGCCGTCGCCGTGAGCGTCGGCGGCGAGGAGCCGGTCGAGCTCGAGGGTGTCGATGAACGGCGCGATGACGGGCGGGGTCATGGCGACCAGCGTAGGGTGCGGGCATGGATCCGATCGCGCTCGACCTCGATGTCATGGCCACCTACCTGCTGGGGCAGGCCGCCGAGAATCCGCAGCGGCGCGCCTCGCAGCGCATCGACCTCGGCCATCAGCAGCTGCGCATGACGGCGATCGGCTTCGACACCGGGGGCGAGCTGCCCGAGCACCGCAACCCGGGAGAGGCAGTGCTGCAGGTGGTGCGCGGGCTCATCCGCCTGAGCGAGGCCGGCCGGACGATCGAGGTCGCCGCGGGCACGGTCGCGCGCATCCCCGACGGCGTGCACCGCGTCGAGGCGCTCGAGCCCAGCGTGATCCTGCTCACGGCGCTTCCGCTGCCCGGTCGCCACGAGCATGGCCCGCAGGGCGGGCACTAGACCCCGAGCCCCGCGGCCTGCCCGGCTTGCGCGGCCTGCACGGCATGCGCGGCTTGCACGGCCTGCACCGCCCTTCTCGCTCGCCGACGACCGCGGCGCACACGCGTGCCGCGGCGGCACCGTACGTATCTCTCGCTCCTTCCAGAAATGCGGAACTCCGTGAACGAGGCTCGCCTCGTTCCGCATTTCTGGAAGCTCCTGCGGGGCAACACCGATCCGAGGGCGGTCGGCGTCGAGCGGGCACCCGGCGCGCGGCAGCTGGCACCCGGTACACGGCACGCGGCAGCTGGCACCCGGTACACGGCACGCGGCACGCGGCACCCGGCACCCGGGCCGAGGGTCAGCCGAACAAGCGGTCGTCGATCCAGGCGATGAGGTCGGCGCGCACCTCGGCCTGATTGGTCTCGTTGAAGACCTCGTGGCGGGCGCCCGGGTAGACGACGAGCTCGACGTCGGTGAGCCCCCCGCCGCGCAGGTAGGCGTCGGCAAGCTTCTTCGCGCTCTTCTCCCCGCCGAGCGGATCATCGTCGCCCACCATGATGAGCAGCGGCACAGCCGGTTGCACGCGCTTCGGACGGCCGAAGAGGCGCAGGCCGTCGGCGAGGCCGAAGAGCTTGAGAATCTTGGCGTCGGTGGTGAGCGGGTCGTCGACGAAAGCGCGCGCGACGGCCGGGTCGCGGCTCAGCCACTCGGCACCGGTGTCGCCCAGGTGCCTGTGGCGAGCATTGAGGTCGCCGCCGTTCATGTCGGTCGGCGTGCGCAGGGCCGTGCCGGTCAGCACGACTGCGCTCCACGGGTGATCTCCCTGATTGAGCAGGTTCTGCACCATGAGCGAGCCCCACGAGTGGCCGAGCATGACGAAGGGCAGGTCAGGATGCTCGGCTTTCGCCAGCACCGTCAGGTCGAGCAGGTTCTGCTGGGTGGCGCGCAGGCCGCCCACTCCCAGCTTTCCGATCTGCGTGAGGTCGCCCTTCCAGTACTCGACTCCCGTCTGGCCGTGGCCGCGGTGGTCGTCGGCGTAGACGGCGTAGCCGGCCTCGACGAGCGCCTGCGCGAGCAGCTCGTAGCGCAGGGCGTGCTCGCCGACGCCGTGCGCGATCTGCACGACGCCCTTCGGCTTGCCCGGTGCCCACACGTAGTAGTGCACGACGACGCCGTGGCTGTCGGTGAACGTGCGATGCTGGCGCTCGACGGTGAACTTCGGCATGGATGCCCTCCCGAGGTCGATCCTAGGTGCGCGAATATCGTTAGCGCGGGTAATGAGTTAGGCTAACGGAGTGACGCACCACGAGACCGATCCTGAAGAAGAGCTGCGGGTGCTCATCCAGAAGGTCGCCCGTCGCATCCGCGCCGAGCGCGCAGGCGAGGGCATCAGCGACACCCAGCTCGGCGTGCTGTGGCAGCTCGCGAGCGAGGGTCGCTCGACCCCCGGAGGTCTCGCCGCCTCCGAGAAGGTCAGCGCCCCCTCGATGAACCGCACGCTCAACGCCCTCGAGGCGAGCGGGCTCGTGCGGCGGGCTCCGAGCGACGACGACGCCCGCAGCGTGTGGGTGACCATCACCCCCGCGGGCGAGCAAGTCATCGCCGAAACCCGTCGGCTGCGCCAGCAGTGGTTCCACGCCCAGCTCGAGGCCCTCACCGCCGCCGAACGCAGCGCCCTCGAGGAGGTGCGGCCGATCCTGCGACGGCTGGCCGAGGCGTGAGGTGCCCATCATGAACGCCATGTTCCGCTCGCTCGCCGGCGTCAACTACCGCATCTGGTTCGCCGGCGCCCTCATCTCGAACGTCGGCACGTGGATGCAGCGCACGGCGCAGGACTGGTTCGTGCTCACCGAGCTCACCGACAACGACGCCGCCGCCGTCGGGGTGACGATGGCCCTGCAGTTCGGGCCCGCGCTCGTCATCGGCCCGCTCGCGGGCATCATCGCCGACCGGATGCCCGGCCGCCGCCTGCTCGCCGTCACGCAGGTCGCCCAGGCCCTGCTGGCCCTCGCCCTCGGGCTCATCATCGTGCTCGGCATCGCCGAGCTCTGGATGGTCTACCTGCTCGCCCTCGGGCTCGGTATCGCCACGGCCGTCGACGCCCCCGCGCGCCAGACCTTCGTCGGCGAGCTCGTCGGCCCCGCCGACCTGCCCAACGCCGTCGCCCTCAACTCGGCCTCGTTTAACACCGCGCGGCTCATCGGGCCCGCCGCGGCCGGGCTGCTGACCGTGCTCGTCGGGGCGGGCTGGGTCATCTTGATCAACGTGCTGACCTTCTCGGCCATGCTCGTCGCGCTCGGCATGCTGCGGGCGGCCGAACTGCAGCCCATGCAGAAGGCGGGTCGGGGGCGCGGGCAGCTGCGGGCGGGCATCCGGTACGTCGCCCGACGGGCCGACCTCGTCGTCGTCTTCACGATGGTCTTCCTCGTCGGAACCTTCGGCTTCAACTTCGCCATCTTCACCGCCACGATGGCGCGCGTCGAGTTCGGGCGCGACGCGGCCGAGTTCGGGCTGCTGTCGTCGATCCTCGCGATCGGATCGGTCGCGGGCGCCCTGCTCTCGGCGCGGCGCGAGCGCCCCCGCCTGCGCGTCATCGTGCTCGCGGCGATCGGCTTCGCGCTCTCGATGGTCGTCGCGGCGCTCATGCCGACGATCGAGCTCTTCGCCCTCGCGCTCATCCCCATCGGCTACTTCGCGCTCACCATGATCACGAGCGCCAACGCCTACGTGCAGACGACGACGCGGTCGAGCATCCGCGGCCGCGTCATGGCCCTCTACCTGACGATCTTCATGGGCGGCACGCCCGTCGGCGCCCCCCTGCTGGGCCTCGTCGCGAACGAGCTCGGGGCGCGCTGGGCCATGGGCGTCGGCGCACTGGCGGGGCTTCTCGCGGCTGCCGTCGCGGTGCTGTGGATGCGCGCCCGCCACAATCTGCGCATCCGCCGCCACCCGGCCGACGACCCCTGGTGGCGGCTGCGCGTGCGCTACGACGGCGACGACTTCGAGCGCCGCATGCAGGATCTCGAGACGGCGACGCAGGAGATCGCGATCGTCGAGGCCGAGGCCCGCAAGACGTGATGCTCGCGACAGGATGGACCCCGTGACCCGCGCACCGAATCCGCTCAACCCCTTCAACAACACGAGGGGGTTCTTCGGCGCGCTCGGGCGGGCGCTGTGGACGGTCACCGGCCCCGCGGCGGTCGGCATCGGGCGGCCGGAGGAGCCCTACGTCGCGCCCGCCGATCCGCGCTGCCCGCTGTGCGGCGCGGCCATGGCCGAGCACACGATCGAGCGCGGAGCGGGCACGACCCCGACCCGCCTGCACTGCCCGCCGGCCGCGGCCTGACGCGGCCGCATCCCGCCGCCTGGCGTCAGCTCTCGCGCGTGATCTCGACCGTGACGAAGAGCTTCGAGCTCGAGGGGCCGGCGTAGACGCCACGCAGGGGCGGCACGTCGCGGTAGTCGCGGCCGCGGCCGACGATGACGTGCCGGTCGCGGATCTCGTGGTGGGGTCGAAGCCCTGCCACTCGCCGTCGAACCACTCGACCCAGGCGTGCGACTCGCCCGCGATCGTCTCGCCGACCTGCGGATCGCGCGAAGGGTGCAGGTAGCCGCTGACGTAGCGGGCGGGGATGCCGATCGAGCGCA
>LNFD01000339.1 GCA_001464255.1 Actinomycetales bacterium Ga0077552
GGCCTGCAGCACGTCGCTTCCGAGCGGCAGCAGCAGCCGGCTGCCGCGCTCCACCTGCTCGAGGGTGTAGCCGAGGCCCTGCAGCAGGCGCACCTCGGGCGTGCCCGCGGGCACAGAGCCGAAGCCCGTGGGCGAGGGGATGCGGATGCCGCCCGTCTTCCACGAGGGGGCGTAGACGATCGCGCGGGTCTTGCCTTCGCTGAGGGCGATGTCCTCGAGGTGCTGGGCGAGGGCCTCGCCGACGCCGAGGCCCCGGGCATCCCGCAGCACCTCGGCCATGAGCCACACGGTATCGGCCGCCTCGTCGGTGCGCGTCTCGTAGATTCCCCGCGCCACGAGCCGCCCGTCGAGGCGGGCTGCGAACATGCGCTTGGGCTCGAAGGTCGTCTTCTGCCACCCGGGCAGCAGCTCGGCCGCGGTCGCGGTGAGATCGTCGGTTCCCGAGTCGTCGCGCCAGACGGCATTGCGCACGTCGACGCAGGCGAGGAACTCGGCGGCGTCGGGCGCGTCGAGCGAGTCGGGGATGGTGACTTCCGTCACCGTGATGTCGGTCATGAGGGGTCCTCCTGGTGGTGGCCAGCCCGCCAGACTAGCCGCGCGCGAACCGATACGGTAGCCCTGACCGGTTTGCGCCCTGCAGCGGTCGCCGTCGACGACCGTGCCGGAAGGGGGCAGTGCGTGCACCTCAAGAGCCTCACCATCAAGGGCTTCAAATCGTTCGCGCAGCCGACCACCTTCCAGTTCGAGACGGGCGTCACGTGCATCGTCGGGCCCAACGGCTCGGGCAAGTCGAACGTCGTCGATGCGCTCGCCTGGGTCATGGGCGAGCAGGGTGCCAAGACCCTGCGCGGCGGCAAGATGGAAGACGTCATCTTCGCCGGCACGACGACGCGCGGCCCGCTCGGCCGTGCCGAGGTGCAGTTGACGATCGACAACGCCGACGGCGCGCTGCCCATCGAGTACAGCGAGGTCACGATCTCGCGCACGCTCTTCCGCAATGGCGGCAGCGAGTACGCCATCAACGG
This sequence comes from Actinomycetales bacterium Ga0077552, assembly GCA_001464255.1. Taxonomy (GTDB): domain Bacteria; phylum Actinomycetota; class Actinomycetes; order Actinomycetales; family Microbacteriaceae; genus Microcella. The sequence continues at coordinate 1,026 of LNFD01000339.1, forward strand.
CACCGCGTGCCGCTTGCTCGACGTGCAAGAGCTGCTGAGCGACTCGGGCCTCGGCCGCGAGATGCACGTCATCGTCGGGCAGGGCCAGCTCGACGCCGTGCTGCACGCGAGCCCCGACGATCGGCGCGGCTTCATCGAAGAAGCGGCGGGGATTCTGAAGCACCGCCGCCGCAAAGAGAAGACCGTGCGCAAGCTCGAGGCCATGCAGGCCAACCTCACGCGCTTGAGCGACCTGGCCGGCGAGATCCGGCGGCAGCTGACCCCGCTCGGTCGGCAGGCGGAGATCGCGCGCGAAGCGCAGACGATCGCCGCGATCGTGCGGGATGCCCGGGCCCGCCTCCTGGCCGACGAGGTCGTCGCCCTGCGCACCGCGCTCGCCGATCACGCGCGCAGCGAGAGCGAGCGCACGAGCGAGCGCATCGTCGTGCAGAGCCAGCTCGACCAGACCCGCTTGCGCGTGCAGCGCATCGAGGCTCAGCAGGTGGGCGACGCGGTCGACGAGGCCCGCCGCCTCGCCTTCGAGCTCGAGCAGGTGCAAGAGCGCGTGCGCAGCCTCGCGAGCCTCACGCAGCAGAAGCTGACACTTCTGAGCCAGCAGGCCGAGCTGCCGGGCATGTCGACGACGATCACGCAGGCCCAGGTCGACGAGGCGCGCGCCGAGGCCGTCGCGCTGCGCGAGGGGGTCGCCGCCGCCGAGGCGCTCGTCGGCGAGGTCGCCGCCCGCACGGCCACCGCGCGCGCCACGCTCGACGCTCTCGATGAGGAGATCGCCGCGCAGAGCGCCCTCGTGTCGCAGCACGACCTGCAGCTCGCTGCGCTCGCGAGCCGCGTCGATGTCGCGCGCTCGACCCTCGCGGCCGCGCGCGGCGAGCTGCTGCGCCAGCAGAACGCGCTCGAGGCCGCTGTCGCCCGCCAGGAGGCGACGCGCGCCGAGCTTGCCGCCCTGCCCGCGCTCGACGAGGGCGACGGCACCGAGCAGTCGCGCGCGCTCGATGCGGCGCTCGCCGAGGCCGACGACCGCGTCGCCGTGCTGAGCGCCCGGATCGACGTCGAGCGCGACGCGCTGCACGCCCTCGAGCGCGAGCGCGACGCCCTCGCAGCCCGCGTCAGCGCGCTCTCGCAGGCCATCGACACGGGAGACGGAGCCTCCGGGCTCGTCGGCTCCGCGGGCATCCGCGGGCTCGTGAGCGACCACGTGCAGGTGCGCGCGGGCTTCGAGGCCGCGATCGCCGCAGCGCTCGGCACGCTCGCCGAGGCCGCGCTCGCCGACGACCTCGACGCGGGCCTGCGCGCGCTCGAGCGCGCCCACGCCGCCGAGGCCGGCCGGGTCGACGTCGTGCTCGCCGAGGTGGCGGGCCGCGCATCCGCCCCGCTCGCCGCGGTCGCGGGGCTGACGGCCGCCGCCGACGTCGTGACCGCGCCTCCCGGTGTGCTCTCGCTGCTCGCCCGCACGATCATCGCCGACGACCTCGCGGCGGCGCGGGCCGCGTGGCCGGCCGTCGCGGCGCTCGAGGGTGCCGACTCGATCAGCGTCGTGACGCGCGCGGGCGACGTGCTGACGCGCGCGGTGCTGCGCGGCGGATCGGGTGCCGGCCGCAGCCGTCTCGAGCTCGCCGCCGAGC
>LNFD01000340.1 GCA_001464255.1 Actinomycetales bacterium Ga0077552
CCCCGCGGAGCCCTCGACGAGACCCGCGCCGCTCTCGCCGCGGCGAAGCAGGCCGCGGTCGACGCCCTCGCCGCCGTGCGCGATCAGGATGCCCAGCGCGCTGCCCGCAGCGAGCAGGTCTCCCGGGCGCGGGCGCAGGCCGAGGCCGCGGAGGCCGAGGCCGCCCGGCTCGCCTCGGGCGTGGATTCTGCCCAGGAGTCAGTGCGCGAGGCCGAGTCGGGTGTCGAGCGCGCGCAGGCCGAGCACGAGGAGTTCGCCGGCCGGCCCCGCCCCATGCTCGATGCGTCGGCGCGCGACGCCCTGCTGGCCGACCTCGAGGCGGCGCGGGCCGCCGAGCTCGAGCGCCGTATCGAGCTCGAGACCGCGCGCGAGCGCGTGCGCGCGGCCGTCGAAGGTGCCGAGCTGCTCGACAAGCGCCGCGTCGCCGAGAAGGCCGCCGCCGACGAGTCGGCGCGCCGCGCGGTGCTGCGGCAGCGCCAGGTGCGGCAGGCGACCGCCGTCGCGGCCGCGCTGCCCGCCGTGCAGAGCTCGATCGACCGCTCGGTCGCCGAAGCCCGGGTCGCGCTCGCCCAGCGCGAGAGCGAGCGTGCCGCCCAGAACGACGAGCTGCTCGAGCTTCGCCGCACCGAGAGCTCGCTGCGCGAGCGCCTCGCGGCGATCACCGAGGGCGTGCACGGCCTCGAGCTGCAGATCTACGAGAAGAAGCTGCACCTCTCCCAGCTGCTCGAGCGCGCGGGCGACGAGCTCGGGCTGGTCGAGGAGGTGCTCGTGGCCGAGTACGGGCCCGAGGTGCCCGTTCCCGACGATGACGCGCTCACCGAAGCCGCGCGGGCCGTCGCGGACGCGATCGCGGCCGAGGCCGCCGCGCGCGTCGACCCCGACCCCGATGCGCCCGCGTTCGACCCGACCTCCGACGAGGAGGCCGCGCGGGTCGCGGAGATCGTGGCGCAGGCCGCCGGGCATACGTTCGCAACTCAGGCTGACGGTGCCGAAACGGGACCCGACGGCGCACTTTCTGGCGTACAGCCTGAGGTGCGAACAGTGCCCGC
>LNFD01000341.1 GCA_001464255.1 Actinomycetales bacterium Ga0077552
TCAACACCGCGCCTGGCTGCAACGTCGTGAACCCGATCGCCCCGACGGCCAACCCCATCGTGGAGTGCGGCACGACGGGATCGATCGACATCAGCGACGTCGCGAACCCCTACATCGGCTACACCGTGTACCGCGGTGCTGCGGCGCAGAACGGCTCCGTCGCCGGTCTCGAGACGGTCAACCTGCAGGACGCCACCGAGGGTGTCTTCACGGTCGTCGCCACGCCGATGGGCGGCACGATCTTCGCTCCCGGCACCGTGAGGCAGTGGCAGTTCGACCTCGGCGAGCAGTACGACTGCCCGATCGACGTCGATCTTCGACTGACGTACATGGAGGAGTGCGCTCCTGACAGCACGTACACGTTCCGCGTGCGCAACGCCGAGAGCGTGAGCGTGCCCTACACCTTCACGGTGGCGGGGAACCCCGGACTCGTTCTTCGACCTCGCTGTCGAGCGCACGAACCCGGCGCAGTCGTTCACCGTGACCCTCAGCTGGGGCGACGGCACCACGATCGTGGCCGAGTCGACGACGAAGGCGAGCGGTCGCGACAAGGTCTGCTCGCTGACCGTCGCACCAGTGGTCGACATCGCCTGCGCCACGGATGGCAGCTACACGGTGCCGTCGGTGCCCGGAGTGCTGTGGACGATCGGCGGCGCCACCGTGCAGCCCGGTACGTACACCGTCACGGATACGGCGACGATCGTGCTGCGTGCGACTGCGGCGAGCGGGTACGTGCTGTACGAGGGCGGCCAGCTCTCGTCGACGCGCGACTTCTCGCTCGTGTTCACCGCTCCCGACGAATGCGTCGAGCCCATCGAGGTCGCCCCGACCGCGACCAAGAGCACGTGCGAGACCGGGGGCGCATCGATTCTGCTCCCCGAGGTGACGGGTGTGGTCTGGTTCGTCAACGGTGTGCCCACGCCGGGCAGTGCGACCCCGATCGCGGTGCTCGATGCCGGCGCCTACACCGTCACCGCGCAGATCGACCCGAACGCCGAGGGCGGCCCGTACGCCTTCGCCGCCGGGGCGACGACGAGCTGGCCGTTCGTGTTCACCGACGAGGAGATCTGCGACCTGCCCGAGCTGCCCATCACGAACGCGTCGATCGGCTTCATCGCGCCGACGTGCGACCTCGGCCAGCAGCTCGACCCGACGAAGTTCGTCGTCGACGACGCCGAGCTCGCGCGATACGCGCCCGAGCTCTCGACCCTCACGGGCCCGACCTACGCGGTCGTCTTCGTGACGATCGACGAGGATGCCCGGTTCTTCGACTCGTCGACGCCCGTTCCGGGGCGCACGGTCTCGAACGGGGGCACGACGCTGACCTTCACGGGAACCCTCCTGGGCCCCGACCCGTCGGACTGCGAGCTGCTGCCCCTCGTCGACCCGTTCGACTTCGTCGACACGTGCACCGAGCAGAGCTTCACGCTCTTCTTCGTCGAGGGCATCACCTACTGGGTGACCATCAACGACGGTGAGCCGTTCGCCGCGGTGTTCGGCCTGGGGGACGACTCGCGCACCTACCTCGTCGAGCAGGGCGATCGCGTCTCGGTCGTGCCGACCGCCGACCCCGGGTACGCGCTCGCTCCCGAGCAGCCCACGCCGCTCGATCGCGAGTTCGCCGTGTACGGCCCGGACGAGTGCCAGCTGCCCGAGCTGCCGAACTGGCCGGCGAGCGTCACGGTCACCGACCAGGTCTGCACCCCCCTGGGTCTCACCGGCGGCGCCCTCTCGGTGCTGCTCTCGACTGGCCCCGAGTCGAACCCGGTGCCGGTGCGCTACTTCCTCGCCTACGGCACGCCCGAGCAGCGTGAGCTGACGACGGCGACCACCTCGGTCGCTCCCGGTTCGTACGTGGTGACTGCCGTGGCTTCGGTCACGACCGACAGCATCAACGACGCCGGCAACACGGCGGAGTTCGAGGTGACGGTCGGTGCCGCTGCCGACCAGGAGTGCGACCTGCCGACGCTCGCCTTCACGGGGGCCACGAGCGCCCTCGCCGGGCTCGGTGCGGCCTCGATGCTGCTCCTGCTCGCCGGCTTCGGCATCATGATCGCCCGCCGCCAGCGCGCCTGACCCCGCGCGCCGCGAGGCGCATCTGACCAGTGCACCGGGCCGACCCGAAAGCGGCCCGGTGCACTGCTCTGCTCGCGCCCAGGTGAGCAGGCGACGATGACGGCATGATCAGCACCGGACTCGCCCGTCGACGCCGGCCTGCGCTGGAAGCCCGCATCGGGCGACCGGTTCCAGATCGACCGTCACGAGTTCGACGCCGAGGTGTTCACGGTGAGCGAGCTCACGATCGAGGCCCACGAGTACCCGACGGGCACGGCGCTCGGCTTCAACGGCACGACGGAGTGGGCGCTCGACTCGGTCGAGGTCGACGACACCCTGTGGCTGCCGCGCGAGGACCAGTTGCGCGACCTGCTGCGCGCCGCGTTCCGCTCGCTCGTGCTCGGACCGGACGGCTACCGCGTCACGATCGAGCTCGACGGCGACGAGCGGCAGTTCGTGAGCGTCTCGGCGCCAGAGGCCTACGGCCTGGCGCTGCTCGCGCTGCTCGAACGCGTCTCGGCCTGAGCCTCGGCGTCGGTGCTGCCCGCTGCCGCCGCCCCGACCTCCAGCCCGTAGAGCGTGCGCACGGCGGCGACGACCTGCTCGCCGCGGCCGGCCGCCGCGTGGCGACGGGCGAGCGTCGAGGGGGTGTGCAGCAGCACGCTCGTGAGGTGCCGCAGCGCCTCCTCGACCCGGCCGTCGTCGCCGCGGGCGCGGGCGCGGTCGATCTCGGCCTGCACGACGCCGAGCACGTGCTCGCGCAGGGCGACCACGGCGGGCTCGACGGAGGCCGCCGTGACGTAGGAGTGGGCGGCGGCGTCGACGACGGCGCGGGCATCCTCTTCGGCCGACCAGTGCACGAGCGGGGCGTGCAGGCGGATGGTCTCGAGGTCGAGCAGGGCGATGCCCTCGAGCGCGCCGACGGCGGGGTCGACGTTGCGGGGCAGGCCGAGGTCGACGATGAGCGCGCGGGTGCCCGCGGGCACGTCGTCGACGCCCACGCTCAAGCGCGTCGTGCAGGTGATGACGACCTCGGCGCGCTGCAGCGCCGAGCCCAGGTCGTTCGTGGGCTCGAGCCCCTGGCGCTGGGCGAAGAGCTGGGCTCGGCCTGTGGGCGAGTAGACGGTGATGCGGCGGGCGCCGCGCTCGCGCAGTGTCGCGACGGTCGTGGCCGCGTAGCGCCCCGTGCCGATGATGAGCACCTCAGTCTCGCTCCAGTCGGTGAGGCGGCTGCCGACGAGGTCGATCGCGAGGCGCGCGAGCGATCGGCCCGTGCGGCTCGCGTCGCCCTGAGCGCGCGCGGCGCGGGCGGTGCGGATGGCCTCCTGCACGACGTGGTCGAGCCGGCCCGAGCTCGTGCCGGTCTCGCGCGCGCGGCTCGCGGCGCGGCGCACCTGCCCGGCGATCTCCTCCTCGCCGACGGCGACCGAGTCGAGCCCGGCGCAGACCGAGAACAGGTGGTGCACCGCGGCGGCGTCGTCGAGCACCTCGGCGGTCGTCGTGAGGTCGCGCGCGGCCTCGCCCCCGAGCTCGGCGAGCGCGCGCTCGAAGCCCTGCCGGGCGAGCGCGTGGGCCGTGATCGCGGGAGCGTCGATATCGAGGTACAGCTCGACGCGGTTGCAGGTCGAGACGGCGACCGCGCCGCGCAGCTCCGGCGCACCACCGGCGACGGCGTCGGCCAGCTCTCCCGCGTCGACGGCGAGCCGTTCGAGGATCTCGAACGGGGTGTTCCGATGGTTGGCGGTCACGCACAGCAGCACGAGGCACCAGTGTAGGCGGGCTGAACACCTCAATTCTGCGAAACCCCCGGGGGGTACAAGTGAATCCTGCTCGACCTGTGCCCCCGCCGGGAGTTCTCTCCAGGGGGCCGCCCTATTCTGTGGGAGTGACTCTGCCTCCCGCGCATCCCCTCGTCGACGGACGCACTGCGCAGTCCCCCCTCGTACGGGCCCTGCGCGGCGACCGGCCCGAGCGGCCTCCCGTGTGGTTCATGCGGCAGGCGGGGCGCTCGCTGCCCGAGTACCGCGCGCTGCGCGCGGGCGGCGACATGCTGCAGGCGTGCCTGACGCCCGAGCTCGCGAGCGAGATCACGCTGCAGCCCGTGCGGCGCCACGGCGTCGACGGCGGCATCTTCTTCAGCGACATCGTGGTGCCCGTGCTGCTCGCCGGCCTGCCGATCCGCATCGAGCCCGGGCGCGGTCCCGTGCTCGACGATCCCATCCGCACGGCCTCCGACGTGCTGCGGCTGCGGCCGCTCGATCCGGGCGCGCTCGACCCCATCCGCGAGGCCGTCGCCCTCACCGTCGCCGAGCTCGGGTCGACCCCGCTCATCGGCTTCGGCGGCGCGCCCTTCACGCTCGCCGCCTACCTCGTCGAGGGCGGGCCGTCGAAAGACCAGCAGCGGGCGCGCGCCATGATGCACGCCGACCCGCGCTCGTGGGCCGTGCTGCTCAACTGGTGCGCCGACGTCACCGGCCAGTTCGTGCGTGCGCAGGTCGAGGCCGGGGCCTCGGCGGCGCAGCTCTTCGACTCGTGGGTGGGCTCGCTCTCCGCCGTCGACTACCAGCGCCGGGTCGCGCCCCACACCAAGCGGGCGCTCGACCACCTGCGCGGGCTCGAGGTGCCGCGCATCCACTTCGGTCTCGGCACCGACCGCATCCTGCCCCAGATCGCCGCCCTCGGCGTCGACGCCGTCGGCATCGACTGGCGCATCCCCCTCGACGAGGCGAGCGCGACCCTCGGCGACGCGCTGCCGCTGCAGGGCAACATCGACCCCGCGCTGCTGACCGCGCCCTGGCCCGTGCTCGGCGCGCACGTCGACGACGTGCTGCGACGCGGCCGCCAGGCGCCCGCGCACATCGTCAACCTCG
>LNFD01000342.1 GCA_001464255.1 Actinomycetales bacterium Ga0077552
TCGCCGAAGCGGGCCGCCGATCGCAGCACCGCGCGCACGGTCGCCGCGATGATGGCCGCCGCGATGCCCTTGCCCATGGCGTCGGCGAGCGTGAGCGCGGCACCCTCGCCCACGGGGTACCAGTCGTAGAAATCGCCACCGACAGCACGTGCCGGAATGCAGACGCCCGCGGTCTTCCAGCCCGGGAGGCTCAGCAGCTGCTGCGGCAGCAGGCCCTGCTGCACTTCGGATGCCCGGCTGAGCTCTTGGCTCACCGTCAGCTCCTGCTGCACCCAGCCGGCGAGGTCGCGCAGCATCTCGGTCTCGCGCGCCGAGAAGTGCCGCGGCTGCGAGTCGTAGACGCAGAACGCGCCGATTCGCTCGCCGCCGGGGGCGTAGAGCGGGAACCCGGCGTAGAAGTTGATGAGCCCCGGCACCATCTTGTGGGCGTGGGCGGGATCGGCCGAGAGGTCGGGAACCACGAGCGGCTCGTCGTGCTGGATGGTGACAGTGCACATCGACTCGTCGCGCGGCATCTCGACGGGCCCGATGCCCGACACCGACTTCGCCCACTGCCGATCGCCGTCGATGAGGTTGACCGCCGCGGTCTCGACGCCGAACAGCTGGCGCGCGAGACGCGTGACGCGATCGAAGCGCTCCTCGGGCGGGGTGTCGAGAATGCCCATGTCGTCGAGCGCGCGCTGGCGCGCCATCTCGTCGATGACGCCGGCGATCGAGATCGAGGGCATCGCCTTGCGCGGTGGGGCGCCGCCGTGGCGACGGCCACGCACGACCGTCCAGTGGTTGAAGCCCTCGATGCGCCGGTGCTCGACGCTGTCGGAGAGCGCCTGCATGATCGGCAGCCCCCGACCGCGCTCGGCGTACTGGTCGGGCATCGCGCGATCGCGCAGGTCGACGTGATCGACCACGCCCTCATCGGTCGCCGTGGCCTCGATGCGGTCGTCGTAGACCACGATCGAGATCGTGAAGCTCACGGGCTCGCCGTTGTTCGCGTGCTCCATGACGTTGGCCGCGAGCTCGACGATCGAGAGCTCGGCCGCCATGCGGTCGGCCGCGTCGAGGTGCGGGGTCTGCGCCCAGATCGTCGCGAGCAGGTCTTGCAGCGTGTCGACCGTGTCGGGCGGGCAGTGCAGCCGGAACGACCGGGAGACGACCTCAGGCATGCGGGAAGGCGGCGCCGACCGAGTCGAAGCTCTGCAGCACCGAGCCCATGTTGGTGAGCTCGAGCACGAGCTGCGCCTGCTCGGCCGGGCGCACGAGACGCAGATCGCCCCCGGATGCCCGCACGGCCTTGAGCCCCGCCACGAGCGCCCCGAGCCCCGAGGAGTCGAGGAACACGACCTGCGAGAGGTCGACCGCGACGTTCGGGTGGTTGGCGTCGACCGCCTGCTCGATGGCCTCGCGCATGCGCGCGGCCGTCACCATGTTGAGGCGCCCGCCGACCGTGACCTCGGCGACCCCGAAGGGGTGGTGCACCACCGTGATATCCATTGACCATCCTCCCCGTCGACCCGTGCCCCCATTATGGTGCGGGCCGGGCTCACAGCTTCTCTAGAGGAGCAATCTTGATGAGGAGCCGCTTGCGCCCCGCGGTGTCGAACTGCACCTCGGCGATGCTCTTGGGCCCCACCCCCGTCACCGCGCTCACGGTGCCGTCGCCGAAGTCGACGTGGCGGATGCGGTCGCCGACCGCGAGCGTCAGGTCGCCGTTGTCGCGCACGCTCGCCGTCACCCGGTTCGCCCACTCGGTCTTCGGTTTGCCAGCCGGAAGCGAGGCCGAGTAGCGGAAGCCGTCGCGGCCCGTGCCGAGGCTGCGGGTGCTCGAGCGGGCGCCCATGCCGGGCGAGTCGCGCCAGTCGATGAGCTCACCCGGGATCTCCTGCAGGTACCGGCTCGGGCTCGCGACCTGGGTGTCGCCGAAGGTCGAGCGCGTCATCGCGAGGCTCAGGTGCAGCACCTTGCGGGCGCGCGTGATGCCGACGTAGAACAGCCGGCGCTCTTCGGCGGGGCCACCCGGCTCGGCCGCGCTCATCTGGTGCGGCAGCAGGTTCTCTTCCACCCCCGTGATGAACACCGCGTCGTACTCGAGCCCCTTCGCGGTGTGCAGGGTCATGAGCGAGACGGTGCCGCTCGAGTCGTCGAGGTCGTCGGCCGCGGCGACGAGCGCGACCTCGGTGAGGAAGTCGACGAGCCGCCCCTCGGGGTTGTTCTTCTGGAAGTCGCGGGTCACCGCCACGAGCTCTTCCACGTTCTCAGCGCGCGCCTCGTCTTGCGGGTCGCGGCTCGCGCGCAGGGCCGCGAGGTAGCCGGTCGCCTCGATGATGCCCGTGAGCAGATCCGGCACCAGGGCCGTGCCGATCGAGTCGGCCGCGCGGTCGAGGATCGCGGCGAGGTCGAGGATGGCCGTGGTGACTTTGGGGCCGAGACCGAGCGCCGCGGCATCCCGCAGCGCATCGTGCATCGTACCCCCGAGCTCGTCGGCGTGGTTCGCGAGGGCCGTCTCGGTCGCCGGCCCGATGCCGCGCTTGGGGGTGTTGAGGATGCGCCGCATGGCGAGCCCGTCGGCGGGGTTCGCGACCGCGATGAGGTAGGCCATGAGGTCTTTGATCTCGGCGCGCTCGTAGAACTTGGTGCCGCCGAGCACGCGGTAGGGCAGCCCCGAGCGGATGAAGATCTCCTCCAGCGCCCGTGTCTGGGCGTTGGTGCGGTAGAAGACGGCGATCTGGCTGTAGGGCGTGCCGGCCTCGTGCAGCTTCTGGATCTCGTCGGCGACGAACTGCGCCTCGTCGTGCTGCGTGTAGCCCGTGAAGCCGACGATCTTCTCGCCCGCGCCGACGGCCGTGAAGAGGTTCTTGGGCGTGCGGTCGAAGTTGTTGGCGATGACGGCGTTGGCCGCGTCGAGGATCGTCTGGGTCGAGCGGTAGTTCTGCTCGAGCAGCACGACCTCGGCGCCCGTGAAGTCGCGCTCGAACTCGACGATGTTGCGGATATCGGCGCCGCGGAAGGCGTAGATCGACTGGTCGGAGTCGCCGACGACCGTGAGGCTGGCGCCGGGGATGCCCCCGCTCGCGTCGAGCTCGACCCGGGTGTCGGCGGGCACGTGCACGGGCTCGACCGGCCGAGTCAGCTCGCGGATGAGCGCGTACTGCGCGTGGTTGGTGTCTTGGTACTCGTCGATGAGGATGTGCCGGAAGCGCCGCTGGTAGAGCGCCGCGACCTTCGGGAAGGCCCGGAAGAGGTAGACCGTCTGCGCGATGAGGTCGTCGAAGTCGAAGGCGTTCGCCCGCCGCAGCTCGGCCGTGTACCGGCGGAACAGCTCGAGGAACATGACCTCGGTCGGGTCGTTCAGGTTGAGCTGCCGGCTGTAGCCCTCGGCGTCGACGAGCTCGTTCTTGAGGCGCGAGATCTTGCCCGCGACGGCGCTCACCGTGAAGCCCATCGTGTCGGCCTGCATCTCCTTCACGAGCCGCTTGATGAGGGCGCGCGAGTCGGCCGAGTCGTAGATCGTGAACGCGGCGCCGAAGCCGAACTGCTCCGCTTCGCGCCGCAGGATGCGCACGCACGCCGAGTGGAACGTCGAGATCCACATGCCCTGCGCGGCCTCGCGACCGACGAGGAGCTCGACGCGTTCGCGCATCTCGGCCGCCGCCTTATTGGTGAAGGTGATGGCGAGGATCTGGCTCGGCCAGAGCTCGCGATCGCGGATGAGGCGCGCGACGCGGCGCGTGAGCACGGCGGTCTTGCCCGAGCCCGCCCCCGCGACGATGAGCAGCGCCTGCGCCCGGCTGAGCACGGCCGTGCGCTGCGGCGGGTTGAGCCCGTCGAGCAGCGGATCGGCGTCGGCGAGAGAGGCGGAGGCGGGGGTGCTCATGACCGCCCCAGTCTAGGTCGCGCCTCTGACGGCACCGGCCCGGGCATCCGGGAGCCCGCCCGCGGTCAGAGGGCCGCGCGGGCCTCGATCGCGAGGTCGGGGTGGTCGGCGAAGACGCCGTCGAGACCCGTGCGCATGACCGCCGTGAAGAAGGCCAGCCAGTCGCCGTGCGCGGCCGCCGCGCTGCCCAGGCGGCACGGGGCGGGCAGGAAGCGGTTCTCGGGGCGCAAGGTCCAGGTGAAGACGCCGAGGCCCGCGGCGTGGGCGCGATCGACGAGGTCCGATGCCGCGAGCCCGTCGCCGAGCGGGCTCCACGCCGAGCCGGGCTGGCCGGCGTCGCGCGGCGCGGCTCGCACGAGCAGCGCGGTGTCGACGCTGATGCCGTCGATGCCGGATGCCCGCAGCCGGGCGAGCCCCGCATCCGTCAGGTGGCCCGCGTAGGAGAGCGCGGCGGCGCCGAATCGCGCGACGAGGTCGGCGGGGCTGCCCGCCTTCTCGAGCAGGTACACGTACTCGGCGGGCAGCCCGCGGTCGCGCAGCTGCAGCAGCACCGACTGCTCGAAGGCCTCGACGACGAGCCGCCCCGGCTGCTCGGCCGACCAGCCGGCGAGCTCGGCGGCGATGAGCTCGTCGAGCGGCAGGCCGATCGAGGCGAAGTACGTCGCGTGCTTGACCTCGGCGACCAGACGCACGGGTCGGCCCGTGCCGGGAGCGGGCGCGGCCTCGTCGAGCAGGCGCAGCAGGTCGCGCAGGCGCAGCACGGGGTAGCGCCCGTCGAACCGCGCCGAGGCGCCGCGCACCTGCGGCAAGCGCTCGCGCGCGCGAAGGGTGCTGAGCTCGGCCCACGTGAAGTCCTCCGTGAACCAGCCCGTGAGGCGTTGACCGTCGATCTCGCGCGTCGTGCGGCGGGATGCGAACTCGGGGCGATCGGCCACATCGGTCGTTCCGCTGATCTCGTTCTCGTGGCGCAGCACGAGCTCGCCGTCGCGCGTGGCGACGATGTCGGGCTCGATCGCCTCGGCGCCCAGGGCGAGCGCGAGGCGGTACGCGGCCTCGGTGTGCTCGGGCCGGTAGCCGCTCGCGCCGCGGTGGGCGACGACGAGCGGTCGCGGGGCCGCGGTCGCATCGGGCGTGTGCTCGGTCATCCCGACCACGGTACGGGATACCGTCGAGAGCATGAGCGACGAGCGGCGGGACGAGCTGGTTGTGCCGCCCGCGGCTTCCCCACCGGCCTCGGCCCTGCCGGAGGCGATCGAGGGGAGCGCCGAGTGGCCCGCACCACCCGTTGCTCCTCGAGCACGCCTCAACGCCCTCGCGGTCGCCGCGCTCATCCTCGCCGTGCTGCTGAGCCCCCTCGCTGCCCTCTTCGGGCACCTCGCGGCCGGCCAGATCGCGCGATCGCGGGGCCGCGAGCGCGGCGGCGCGATCGCCTGGGTCGCCGTCGGGCTCGGCTACCTCTGGCTCGCCGGCGCGATCGTCGCAGGCGTCGCTCTCTGGCAGCTGCTGGGCGCATGACCGCGTGGGTCGAGCCCGCCGCCCGGCTGCCGCTGCGCTGGGGCCGGTACCGCGATCGCGTGATCGCCGGCCTCGTGCTCATCATCGGCGGGCTCGTGCACCTGCAGTCGGCGAGCACCTTCGTGCTGCTGCCGCTCATCATCGGCACGGCGGCGCACACGATCGGCTGGTTGATCCTGCCGGCGACCGCGTGGCGTCGGCTCGTTCCGCTGCTGCCGAGCGGGCTCGTCGTCTGGCTGCTGCTCACCGGGCCGCAGTCGATGTGGACGCTCAGCATCTGCTTCGTCTGCTGGCTCATCGCCCGCCACCGCCCGTGGCGCAGCTACCTCGCCCTCGGGCCCGTGCTGCTCAACGGCGTGCTCGCCGCAGCGGTCTTCCGCGGCTATGAGCAGATGCTGCTCGCGCTCGGCATCTCGGCCGTCGTGCTCGTCGGCTCGGCGTGGTGGGCGTGGGCGCTCGCGCGGCCCGCGGCGGGCATCCGGAACCCCGCTGAGGCCCCGTCGCCTTCAGCCGCGCCTTAGGCACCCGCCAGCGCTTTCGAGGCGAGATTCTCTACACTTTGGCTATGGCCACTTCCAACCCCGCATTCTCCAACTCCCCCGCCTTCTCGCAGAGTGCGACCAAGGCGATCCAGTGGACGCAGGAGCCCAGCGCCGAGCAGCTCGACGAGCTCTACGCGCGCTCGTCGGCGACGCCCGACCAGATGGACCGCATGACGTACGAGAACACGATCCAGAAGACGGTTCTCGCCTTCGTCGTGCTGCTCGCGACGGCGGCCGTCGGCTGGTTCATCCCGGCGCTCATGATCCCCGCCGCGATCGTCGGATTCGTGCTCGCGCTCGTCAACATCTTCAAGAAGAAGCCCTCGCCGGCCCTCGTGCTCGCCTACTCGGCCGCGCAAGGCCTCTTCGTCGGCGGCATTTCTGGCATCTTCGAGGTTGAGTATCCGGGGATCGTCACCCAAGCGGTGCTCGGCACCTTCGCCGTCGTCGCGGTCGTTCTCGTTCTCTTCGCCAACGGCAAGATCCGCGCCTCCAAGCGCGCGACCAAGATCTTCCTCGTCGCGATGGTCGGCTACGCGCTGTTCTCGCTCATCAACATGGGTCTGATCCTCTTTGGTGTCACCGACTCGGCCTTCGGCCTGCGCAGCGACCCGAGCCCGCTGTTCGGGATCCCATGGGGCGTGCTGATCGGTGTCTTCGTCATCCTGCTCGCCTCGTACTCGCTCGTGCTCGACTTCGACGCCGTCAAGACGGGCGTCGAGCGCGGCGCGCCCGCGATCTACGGCTGGACGGCCGCCTTCGGCATCATGGTCACCGTCATCTGGCTCTACCTCGAGATCCTGCGCCTGCTCGCGATCCTGCGCGGCGGCGAGTAGCCAGCACCGCGCATCCTCATAGGGGATGGGGCCGCCCTTCGGGGCGTCCCTTTCTCGTTCCTGTGGTTGATCAGGAATGAGAACTCCACCGGCACGCACCTGTGCCGCTCCACGCGGCGGCCCCTGCCGCTCAGCCAGTGTGCCCCTCGCGGCATGTGCCGCAAGAGGCACATTGCATCAGCAGCAACTCCACTGCCGAGAGCTCATGTGACTCGAGCGCCGGGACAGCAGAGGGTTGCTCGAAAGAGGCGTTCAGGTTGCTCGGCGCTCAAGGGATCGCCGCCGGGACGGCGGCTGGAATAGAAGCGAAGCGAGGCCCGAAAGGGCCTCGCTGAACTCGCTTCTATTCCCATTCAATCGTTCCTGGCGGCTTCGAGGTGACGTCGAGGACGACGCGGTTGACGCCGGCGACCTCGTTCGTGATGCGGTTCGAGATGCGGGCGAGCACGTCGTAGGGCAGGCGGGTCCAGTCGGCGGTCATCGCGTCTTCCGACGAGACGGGGCGCAGCACGATCGGATGCCCGTAGGTGCGCCCGTCGCCCTGCACGCCCACCGAGCGCACGTCGGCGAGCAGCACGACCGGGCACTGCCAGATCTCGGCGTCGAGCCCCGCCGCCGTCAGCTCGGCGCGCACGATCGCGTCGGCCTCGCGCAGCAGGTCGAGGCGCTCCTGCGTGACCTCGCCGATGATGCGGATGCCCAGGCCGGGCCCCGGGAAGGGCTGGCGAGCGACGATCGGCTCAGGCAGGCCGAGCTCGCGGCCGATGGCCCGCACCTCGTCCTTGAAGAGCGTGCGCAGCGGTTCGACGAGCGCGAACCGCAGATCGTCGGGCAGCCCGCCCACGTTGTGATGGCTCTTGATCGTGGCCGTGCCCGAGCCGCCGCCCGACTCGACGATGTCGGGGTAGAGCGTGCCCTGCACGAGGAACTCGATGGCCCCGCCCTCGTCCGCCGCCTCGGCGACGAGGTCGGCAGCGGCCTGCTCGAAGGTGCGGATGAACTCGCGGCCGATGATCTTGCGCTTCGACTCGGGGTCGGTGACACCCGCGAGGGCGTCGAGGAACTGCGTGCGAGCATCCACCGTCACGAGACGGATGCCGGTCGCGGCGACATAGTCCTCTTCGACCTGGCGGCGCTCGTCGGCACGCAGCAGGCCGTGGTCGACGAAGACGCACACCAGCTGGTCGCCGACCGCCTCGTGCACGATCGCCGCGGCGACCGCCGAGTCGACCCCGTCACGCGCGCACTGCCGACCTGCTCGCGGATGCGCGCGACCTGCTCGGCGATGACGTTGCCGCTGTTCCAGTCGGCGGGGATGCCCGCCGCCCGGTGCAGGAAGTTCTCGAGCACGCGCTGGCCGTACTCCGAGTGCTTGACCTCGGGGTGCCACTGCACGCCGTACATCTTCATCTCGTCGCTCGCGAAGGCCGCGACGGGGGTGTCGGCCGTCGAGGCGAGCACGGCGAAGCCCTCGGGCGCGCGGGCGACCGAGTCGCCGTGGCTCATCCACGTCGTCTGCGCCTCGGGCTGGCCGGCGAGCAGCGCACCGCCGTCGCCGTGCACCGTCATCGCAGTCGCGCCGTACTCGCGTCGACCCGTGCGGGCGACCTCGCCGCCGAGCTGCTGCGCCATCACCTGGAATCCGTAGCAGATGCCCATGACGGGCACACCGAGCTTCAGGATGCCCGGGTCGAGGCTCGGCGAGCCCGGCTCGTACACACTCGACGGTCCGCCGCTCAGCACGATGCCGGCGGGGTCTTTCTCAGCGACCTCGGCCGCCGTGATGGTGTGCGGCACGATCTCGCTGTAGACGCCGGCCTCGCGCACGCGGCGGGCGATCAGCTGCGCGTACTGCGCGCCGAAGTCGACGACGAGCACGGGGCGGTGGACGGTGTCGCTCATGCGGCGGCCTCCAGGTCAGCGATGATCGCCTCGATGTCGCGCGGCACCTGGCGCTCGAAGAAGAACGAGAGGAAGGGCACGATGCCGCCCATGGCGATCCAGACGAACTTCCAGAAGGGCCAGCGCAGCAGGCGCCACAGCACGAAGTCGCACGCGAGGTAGAGCACGTAGAGCCAGCCGTGCACCGCGAGCAACAGGATCGACCCGTTGACGCCCGTGATCGCGTCGGGGTCGGTCAGCGCGAGCACGCCCGACTCGCCCCCGATCTCGATGTCGACGCCGAAGCCGTAGCGCGTGATCATCATCACGACGAGGCCGAGCAGGAAAATGCCCGTGATGATCGACGAGACCTTGTAGACCGCGAGGGTGCGGCGGATGAGCGGGATGTCTGAGGGCTTCGGGCCGATCGCCATGCGATCAGTTTAGGGGCGCGGGCTGAGGCGACTCTGCGCCCGCCGCCGCAGCCAGCTTCTCCTGCTCGTCCTTCACGAGCCGCCACCACAGGTACACGGCGAACCCGCCGAAGATGACCCACTCGATCGCGTAGAAGAGGTTCAGCAGGTTGAGCTCGGTCGGCAGCTCGGGCGGCGGCGCGGCGATCGTCTCGAGCCCCGGTGGGGCCTGATCGAGCACGAGGTAACCCGAGTAGACGAGGCCCGGCTCGGCCCACAGGTTGATGAGCTCGGCCACGGCGATCGCCGTACGCTCCCCCGCCTCGAAGTCGCTCAGCTGCGGCGACTCGCTCGGCACGTACCGACCCGTCAGGTCGGCCTCGCCGACAGGCAGGTCCGGGATGCCCGCCCCGACCGGCCCGTACCCCGCAGCCACGGCGAGGCTCGCGCCGCCCTCGGTCACGAAGTGCCGGATCACCCAGTCGCCCGGCTCGCCCGCGGCACCGGACGGCTCGTCGCCGCTGAGCCGCCCCGTGACGACGAGGTCGTCGCCGGGCATCCATTCGCCGCTCACGCTCACGAGCCGACCGCTCGCATCGCTCGTCATGACCTGCTGCGGCTCGGCCACCGACTCGAGCGGCACGGGTGTCTCGGTGTCGCGCTCGTCGGCGGCGGTCGATTCGAGCGAGCGCTCGAGCTGCCACTGGCCGAGGGCCGCGAAGCCGGCGGCGACGCCGAGCGCGAGCAGCAGCGCGGCGATCCAGCGCGGGCGCCGCGCGATGGCCCAGAAGCCCGGCACGCGCGCGGGCTCGACGGTCGTCGACATCGTCGGGTGACCTCCTGGAGCCGGTGTGGGTCGAGTCAGCCAGCGGAGTACGGCGCCACGACGACGTCGACCCGCTGGAACTCCTTGACGTCGGAGTACCCCGTCGTCGCCATCGATCGTCGCAGAGCGCCCATGAGATTGACCTGACCGTCGGCCGTCGTGCTCGGCCCGAACAGCAGCTGCTCGAGCGGGGCGAGCTGGCCCACGTGCACGCGGCGACCGCGCGGAAGCTCGGGATGGTGCGCCTCGGCGCCCCAGTGCCACCCGCCGCCCGGAGCATCCGTCGCCCGCGCGAGGGTGCTGCCCAGCATGACCGCGTCGGCGCCCATCGCGACCGCCTTGACGATGTCGCCGCTCGTGCCGAGCCCGCCGTCGGCGATGACGTGCACGTAGCGGCCGCCCGACTCGTCCATGTAGTCGCGGCGCGCGGCGGCGACGTCGCTCACCGCGGTCGCCATCGGGGCGTGGATGCCGAGGCTCAAGCGCGTCGTCGACGCGGCCCCGCCGCCGAAGCCGACGAGCACCCCGGCCGCACCCGTGCGCATGAGGTGCAGCGCGGCGGTGTAGGTCGCGGCGCCGCCCACCATGACGGGCACGTCGAGCTCGTAGATGAACTTCTTGAGGTTGAGGGGCTCGCTGCCGTTCGACACGTGCTCGGCGCTCACGGTCGTGCCGCGGATAACGAAGAGGTCGACGCCCGCGTCGATGACGGCCTGGTGGTGCTCCTGCGTGCGCTGGGGGCTGAGCGCGCCAGCCACGGGCACGCCCGCCGCGCGGATCTCGGCGAGCCGCGCGCCGATGAGCTCGGGCTTGATGGGCTCGGCGTAGATGCGCTGCATCTCGGCCGTCGCGCCCGCCTCGTCGAGCTCGCGGATGCGGGCGAGCTGCGCCTCGGCATCCTCGTACCGTGTCCAGAGGCCCTCGAGGTCGAGCACGCCGAGGCCGCCGAGCCGCCCGATCGCGATCGCCGTGGCGGGGCTCACGACCGAGTCCATGGGCGCGGCGATGACGGGCATCGCGAAGGTCAGCGCGTCGATGCTCCAGGCCAGCGACACGACCTCGGGGTCGCGCGTGCGGCGGCTGGGCACCACGGCGATGTCGTCGAACGAGTACGCCCTGCGCGCCCGCTTGCCTCGGCCGATCTCGATCTCCATCACCCCGCCAGCCTATCGGGCGGGCGCGCGCGGGTAACGTGGCGATCGGCGGTCGAGGGCGACCGCCGGCGACAGGAGGGCACCATGACCGGCAGCGCACTGAGCATCGAGCGACCCGGCGAGCGCGGCGTCGAGCCCCTGCGCATCGCCGTCGTCGGCACCGGCGGCTGGGGGGCCCAGCACGCGCGCGTCGTCACCGAGCGCGTCGACACCGAGCTCGTGGGCGTCGTGGGTCGCGACCCGTCGCGCACCGCCGCCCGTGCGGCCGCGTACGGCACGCGCGGGTACACCTCGATCGGCGGGATGCTCGAGGCCGAGCATCCCGATCTCGTCATGGTCAGCCTGCCGAACGAGGAGCACTTCGCGCCGACGCTCGAGCTGCTGCGCGCAGGCGTGCCGCTGCTCGTCGAGAAGCCGCTCGTGTTCGACCTCGGCGAGGCCGACGCCCTGCTCGAGGCCGCGGGCGACACCTTCTTCGGCATCAACTTCAACCACCGCTACGCCGAGCCCGTGCAGCGCGCGCGGGCGGCTCTGCAGGCGGGCGAGCTCGGCGACCTCGTGTTCGCGACCTGGCGCTTCGGCGGCGAGGCCAATCGCGGGCCCTCACCGCACGCCAACCTCATCGAGACCCAGTGCCACGGCTTCGACATGCTCGAGCACCTGTGCGGGCCGATCAGCTCGGTGGCCGCGCAGATGACCTCCAAGACCTACGGGGCCTTCTCCACGGTGGCCATCGCACTCGAGTTCGCGTCGGGAGCCGTCGGCACCATGCTCGGCTCGTACGACTCGTCGTACGCCTATCCCGACACCCAGCGCGTCGAGCTCAACGGCACCGCGGGCCGCGCGGTGATCCACGACACAGTGCGGGCGCTGACGCTGCAGTCGGTCGGCGACGAGACCGAGCGCGTCTGGCGGCCCGGCTACTTCGACGACGAGGCGCGGTCGTTCGAGCGCACCTTCGATCGGCACCTGGATGCTGTGCTCGCGGCCCTGCGCGCGGGCTCGCCCCCGCCCGTCCCCGCCTCGGCGGGCCGCCGTGCGCTCGAGCTCGCGCACGCGGTGATCCGCTCGCACGAGACCGGGGCCCGCGTGCCGACCCCGCTCGCGGGCGCAGGCGCGTAGCCCCGCGCCGCCCGTCCACCCCGCCACGCGTCCCGTGCGCTCGCACGTCGCCCGTCGCCCATCCACCTCGCACAGAGCGTGCGACGTGTCGCAAGCGGTACGGGGCGGGAGCCTCGCACCCTCCGAGGTACCTCGTCAGCCTCGAGCTTGTCGCGCAAGAGGCGCGGATCTCGCAGGTCCGCCCACACGCAGCGGAGCATCCCGTCGCCGCCTGACCGCACGGCGTCCTCGCGCTCCTTCTCCTGCATGACGACCTGCTCCACACTGCGACCATCCCGTGCTTCGCCGGCTCGGTACTTGAGTTGCCCGTCGAACTCACCCGCGAGCCGGATCGACGACCACCGGAAGTCGGAGCGGAAGCGTCGTCCATCGGCGAACCGGTACTCATGCTGCAGGTCGGGAACCTCGAAGCCGAGCTGGTGGATGAGCACGCGCATCCACGACTCCCCCGGAGACTCCGCGCGGCCATCGGCGAACGCGAGCGCCCGCTCGAGCCGAGCCCTCCCTCGAACCATGCCGAGAGCATCCGCCGCTTCGCGGATCTCGTCGATGCTCGTTCCCGGCTCCCCCGGTCGACGCCGCACCCGGATGGCCCAGTCGATCGCCGCAACGCTCCGCGCGAAGGACGACCGGGTGCTGAACTCGACGATCGTCCGCGGCAGATCGGTCACGACGGCGCCGCGATGCTCGACGACCCGGTACTCATCATCGGCGGTGGCCCAGTAGCGCAGATCGGAGGTCCGCCGGGTGGCGCGGTCGTCCCACCCGAGCGCGTCGACGACCGGAGTGAACTCGTCCTCCAGAATCGGAACACCCCAGACCCGTGCCGCAGACACGCCGCAGAGCGGCTGCCGCACGCGCCCGCGAGTGGCGGCGGCGAGAACGCGCAGCAGTTCGCGATCCCAGGGCTTCAGCCCGTCGACCACCGGGCGAGGAATGTAGACGCCGCGAATCAGTCGCACGACCTCGCCTCGGGCCGTCGCCCGGTGGAGCGACCGCGCGAGGGATGGGTCGGCGACCTCGGCGACCACGACGGCGTGTGCGAGTGCGTCGGCGATGAGGTCGGGCATGGCGCGACCATGCCCGAGACGCCGCGCGCCCCGCGCCTCCGGGGGCGGACGTGCAGGGCGTTCGGCCGCGAGGACTTCTCTGAGGGAGGAGTGCCCACGACTCTCACCCTTCACGACACCTCGCACGTTTCCGAGCGTGCGAGGTGTCGCAAACCGTGCGAGACAGCGAGGATGAGCGGCGCGTGGTCGGGCGTGCGCCCGGCCCGCAGCGCGCAGGCCCGCGGGCGGCTAGCGGCGGTAGTTGGGCGCCTCGACGACCATCTGGATGTCGTGGGGGTGCGACTCCTTGAGCCCCGCGGCCGTGATGCGCACGAACTTGCCGCGCTGCTTGAGCTCGGGGATCGTGCGCGCACCCGTGTAGAACATCGACTGCCGCAGGCCGCCGAGCAGCTGGTACACGACCGAGCCCACAGGGCACCTGGCCCTCGATGCCCTCGGCGATGAGCTGCTCGTCGCTCGGCACGTCGGCCTGGAAGTACCGGTCGCGCGAGTACGAGGTCTTCGTGCCGCGGGTCTGCAGGGCACCGAGCGAGCCCATGCCGCGGTACGACTTGAACTGCTTGCCGTTGACGAAGATGAGGTCGCCCGGGCTCTCGTCGGTTCCCGCGAGCAGCGAGCCGAGCATGACGGTGTCGGCACCCGCGACGAGCGCCTTGGCGATGTCGCCCGAGTACTGCAGGCCGCCGTCGGCGATGACCGGGACGCCCGCCTCGCGCGCGGCGAGCGACGCCTCGTACACCGCCGTGACCTGGGGCACTCCCACGCCGGCGACGACGCGCGTCGTGCAGATCGAGCCGGGGCCCACGCCGACCTTGACGGCGTCGGCGCCCGCGTCGATGAGCGCCTGGGCGCCCGTGCGGGTCGCGACGTTGCCGCCGATGACGTCGATGTGCGCGAAGGCCGGGTCGGCCTTGAGCCGCGCGATGATCTCGAGCACCCCGCGGGAGTCGCCGTTCGCGGTGTCGACCACGAGCACGTCGACGCCCGCGTCGCGCAGCGCGGTCGCGCGCTCCCACGCGTCGCCGAAGAAGCCGATGGCGGCGCCGACGCGCAGCCGGCCCTCGGCATCTTTCGTGGCGTTCGGGTACTGCTCGCTCTTGTCGAAGTCCTTGACCGTGATGAGGCCGCGCAGCCGCCCGCCCTCGTCGACGAGGGGCAGCTTCTCGATCTTGTGCTGCGCGAAGAGCGCGAGCACGTCATCCTGCGAGATGCCGACGGGGCCCGTGATGAGCGGTGCGGGGGTCATGACGTCGCGCACGAGGGTCGTCTCGGCCTCGAAGCGCGAGACGAAGCGCATGTCGCGGTTGGTGATGATGCCGACGAGGCGACCGTCGCCCTCGACCACGGGCAGACCCGACACGCGGAACTGGCCGCACAGGGCATCCACCTCGGCGACCGTCGCATCGGGCGTCGTCGTGACGGGGTTGGTGATCATGCCCGACTCGGAACGCTTGACCTTGTCGACCTGCTCGGCCTGGTCGGCGATCGAGAGGTTGCGGTGCATGATGCCCATGCCGCCCTGGCGGGCCATGGCGATCGCCATGCGGGCCTCGGTCACGGTGTCCATCGCGGCCGAGAGCAGGGGCGCGTAGACCGAGATGCGCCGGGTCAGGCGCGAGGTCGTGTCGGCCTCGCTCGGGATGACGTCGGTGTGGGCCGGCAGAAGCATGACGTCGTCGTACGTGAGTCCGATGAATCCGAACGGATCGGGCTGGTCCATTGCTCCCCTTGGCTGTGCGGTTCTGTCGGCACCGGAGTGCCGTGTGATCGCTCCCACGCGTGCGCGCGGTTCGAGCCCGGATGCCGCGCTGAATTCCGGTGTCTCATCTTAAGCGAGTTAGGTCGAAACGTATTCCGTCGCAATAATGGCTGAGCGGTTCGGTCGCACGCCGAAACACCTCGGCAACAATCGATCCGTATCGTCACCGTGGACGAACTGGGCCTGTTGGCCCGCGAGGCTGCATCGCCTCGACCCGAAACGACCTGGAGGTTTCGTGGCACACGCTGCTAGCAGACCGCTCACTCGGCGAGCACCCCGGCGATTGGCCGCCGTGCTGCTCGCCGGACTCGTCAGCGCTCTCACCCTGTCGATCGCCGCCCCGGCCGCGGCCGACGAGGTCGGGCTCGACGAGTACGACTTCAAGATCAGCGGTCTCGTCGAGCTCGCCGACGAACCCCTCTCCGAGGTGCTGCTCGTCGTGGAGGGCGGCGGCTTCCGCGTGGAGGTCGAGAGCGGGGAGGACGGCCGCTGGGCGGTCGGGGTGCCCGAGCGGGGCGAGTTCACCGTCACGCTCGACGAGAACACGCTGCCCGAGGGCATCGCCGTGATCGACCCCGAGCTCGAGCAGCCCAACGTGCGCACCATCACGGTCGGGCAGTCGGGCAGCGCCGTCGCGAACTTCTTCATCGGCCAGGGCGAGCGCAACACGACGAGCCTCTTCGACCAGGTCGTCGAACGCATCTTCAACGGCCTCAACTTCGGCCTGCTGCTCGCGCTCGCCGCCATCGGCCTCTCGCTCGTCTTCGGCACGACGGGCCTCAGCAACTTCGCCCACGCCGAGCTCGTGACGTTCGGCGGCCTCATGACCCTGCTGTTCGGCGTCGTGCTCGGCATGCCGATCTGGCTCGCCATCCCCATCGCGCTGATCCTGAGCGCGGGGCTGGGCTACGTCAACGATGCGGCCCTCTGGAAGCCGCTGCGCCGCCGCGGCGTGGGCCTCATCCCCATGATGATCGTCTCGATCGGCCTCTCGCTCGCCGTGCGCTACCTCTTCCAGCTCTTCGTCGGCGGCGACACGCAGCAGCTGCCGGGCGCGACCGACACCTCGCTCTCGATCGGCGTCTTCGGCCTGTCGTGGACGGACGTCGCGAGCATGGCCGTGAGCATCATCGTTCTGCTCGGCGTCGGCTACTTCCTGCTGCGCACGCGCATCGGCAAGGCCACCCGCGCGGTCTCCGACAACCCGGCGCTCGCCGCGGCGAGCGGCATCGACGTCGACCGCGTCATCCGCATCGTGTGGGTCATGGCGGGCGCGCTCGCGGGCCTCTCGGGCATCCTGTGGGCGTACTTCCGCCCGGGCGTGAGCTGGGACATGGGCTTCCAGATCCTGCTACTCACCTTCGCGGCCGTCACCCTCGGGGGCCTCGGCACGGCGTTCGGCGCCCTCGTCGGCGCCCTCATCGTGGGCCTGCTCGTCGAGCTCTCGACGCTCATCATCCCCTCCGACATGAAGTACGTCGGGGCGCTGGTGATCCTCATCCTGGTGCTGCTCGTGCGGCCCCAGGGCATCCTCGGACGCAAAGAACGAATCGGCTAGGGGCTGACCATGATCGACTGGATCCTTCTCTTCTCCAACGCCGCGCAGGAGATCATCTCTCCTACGACGGCCGCCTACGCGCTCGCGGCCGTCGGCCTCGCGATCCACTTCGGGTTCACGGGCCTGCTGAACTTCGGCCAGGCCGGCTTCATGATGCTCGGCGCCTACGGATTCGCGATCGCGACGCTCACCTTCGGGTGGCCCGTGTGGGCCGCGATCCTGACGGGCGTCGTGGCGTCGATCGTGTTCGCGCTCATCCTGGGCATCCCGACCCTGCGGCTGCGGGCCGACTACCTCGCGATCGTGACGATCGCGGCGGCCGAGATCGTTCGTCTGCTGTTCACGACGAACACCTTCGAGCCCATCACCGGTTCGGCCAACGGCCTGCAGGGGTACAAGGGCGGCTTCGAGGCCCTCAACCCCATCCCCCCGGGCACCTACGGCTTCGGCCCGTGGGTCTACAACGAGTACGACTGGTGGGTGCGCATCTTCGGCTGGGGCCTCGTCGCCATCGCGGCCTTCATCACGTGGCGCCTGTTCAAGAGCCCGTGGGGCCGCGTCATCAAGGGCATCCGCGAAGACGAGGATGCCGTGCGCGCGCTCGGCAAGAACGTCTACTTCTACAAGATGCAGTCGCTGGTCATCGGCGGCGTCTTCGGCGCCCTCGCCGGCATGATCTTCATCCTGCCCCGATCAGTCGTCCCCTCGAACTACCAGACCTCGCTCACGTTCTTCATCTACGCGATCCTGCTGCTCGGCGGCGCGGCCACGGTCTTCGGCCCCATCATCGGCTCGGTCATCTTCTGGGTGCTGCTGTCGTTCTTCTCGGGCTTCATCGCGCGGGCCGTCGAGGTCGGCTGGCTGCCGTTCCTGTCGAACGTCCAGGCTGGTCAGCTTCGCTTCATCCTCGTGGGGGTCGCGATCATGCTGATCGTCATCTATCGACCACAAGGAATCTTCGGCAACAAGAAGGAGCTGGCCTTTGTCAAGTAGCGCCGGCGCCCAGGGCGCCCCCATCAAGTCGACCGGCCTGCACATCGGCGAGCCGGCCCCGGGCGTGAAGAAGGTCGACCCGATCATCGTGGCCGACAACATCACGCGCACCTTCGGCGGACTCACGGCCGTGCAGGTCGAGCACCTCGAGATCCCCCGCGGCGCGATCACGGCCCTCATCGGCCCGAACGGCGCCGGCAAGACGACGCTCTTCAACCTGCTGACAGGCTTCGACAAGCCCGACACGGGCGAGTGGACGTTCGACGGCCAGGGCATCTCGGGCATCCCCGCGTTCAAGGTCGCCCGCAAGGGCCAGGTGCGCACCTTCCAGCTGACGAAGGCCCTGGGCCTGCTCACCGTGCTCGACAACATGAAGCTCGGCGCCAAGGGACAGAGCGGCGAGAGCCTCGCCCGCGCGCTCTTCCCGTGGTTCTGGCGCAAGGAGGAGGCGGAGATCGAGGCGCGCGCGATCGACCTGCTCACGCGCTTCAAGCTCGACGCCAAGAAAGACGACTACGCGGCCAGCCTCTCGGGCGGCCAGCGCAAGCTGCTCGAGATGGCGCGGGCCCTCATGAGCCAGCCGACGCTCGTCATGCTCGACGAGCCCATGGCGGGCGTCAACCCGGCGCTCACGCAGTCGCTGCTCGACCACATCCTCAACCTCAAGACCGAGGGCATGACCGTGCTCTTCGTCGAGCACGACATGCACATGGTGCGCCACATCGCCGACTGGGTCATCGTGATGGCCGAGGGCCGCGTGGTCGCCGAGGGCGACCCGCACGAGGTCATGGCGAACCCGGCGGTGATCGACGCCTACCTCGGCTCGCACCACGACGAAGACCTCGGTGACCTCGACACCGGGGCGATGACCGCGATCAAGGAGCTGGCCGATGACGACGCCGACGAAGACAAGCGCTGAGACCGTGACCGAGACCCGCCGCACGGTCGTTCACGTCGACAAGGTGACCGCCGGATACCTCCCCGGCATCAACATCCTCAACGAGTGCTCGCTCACCGCGCTCGACGGCGAGCTCATCGGCATCATCGGGCCGAACGGCGCCGGCAAGTCAACGCTGCTCAAGGCGATCTTCGGGCTCGTGAAGGTGCGCGAGGGCTCGATCTCGCTCTACGGCGACGACATCACCAACCTCAAGGCCAACAAGCTCGTGGCCAAGGGCGTGGGCTTCGTGCCGCAGACGAACAACGTCTTCCCGACCCTCACCATCCAGGAGAACCTCGAGATGGGGCTCTTCCAGAAGCCGAAGGAGCTCGACCACCGCCTCGCGTTCGTGGTCTCGATCTTCCCCGAGCTGGCGAAGCGCCTCGGGCAGCGCGCGGGCTCGCTCTCGGGCGGTGAGCGCCAGATGGTCGCCATGAGCCGCGCGCTCATGATGAGCCCTGAGGTGATCCTGCTCGACGAGCCGAGCGCGGGCCTCTCGCCCGTGCGGCAGGACGAAGCGTTCCTGCGCGTCAAGGAGATCAACAAGGCGGGCGTGACGACGATCATGGTCGAGCAGAACGCGCGCCGCTGCCTGCAGATCTGCGACCGCGGCTACGTGCTCGACCAGGGCACCGACGCCTACACGGGCACGGGCCGCGAGCTGCTCAACGACCCCAAGGTCATCGGGCTGTACCTCGGCACCCTCGGGCAGGAGTAAGGCCCGCAGAACGCCGCACAGGGCCTCGCAGAGCGTTGTCGCTCGGCGGGGCCCTCGTCGTCGAGGCCGTCGATCGTCATCGGCGCGGCCGTCGTCGGTGCGGGATGCCCGGCGCGGCCCCCGCGCACGAAGAAGGGCCCCGACTGAGGTCGGGGCCCTTCCCAGTCGCGCTAGCCGGAGCTAGTTGATGCGGCTGAAGGTGTTGTCGGCACCGTACTGGAAGATGCCGATCGTCGCCTCGGTCGGGTCGCCGTTCTCGTCGAACGTGATCGGACCCGAAGCGCCGTCGTAGTCGACCACGCCGCCGTCGAGGATGATCTGCGCGGCCGACGCGAAGTCGGTCGCCTTCTCACCGTCGCCGGAACCGCCCGAGACCTCCTGCAGCTTCGCCGCGATGTCGACACCCTCGGTCGAGCCGGCCGCGAGAGCGGCGAGCGCGAGCAGGATGACGGCGTCGTACGACTCGGCCGCGTAGCTGAACTCGGTGAGGTCGGGGTCGACCTCGAGCAGGCGGTCCTGGAAGTTGCCGAGCGACGCGATGTCGAGACCCGGGAGGGTGCCCTTGGCGCCCTCGATCAGGCCCGGCTCGAAGTCGGCGCTGTAGTCGGCGAGGTTACCGTCGACGAAGTACAGCTGGCTTCCGGGGTAGCCCGCACCCACGAGGGCGGGGACGACGACCTTGGCCTGGTCGAACGTGATGACGGCGATCGCGTCGGGAGCGGCTGCGGTCAGCGCGGAGACCTGAGCGTCGAAGCTCGTGTCACCCTCGTTGAACAGCTCCTCGGCGACGACCTCGCCACCGGCCGCCTCGAACGTCGCGGCCAGCGCGCCGGCGAGGCCGGTGCCGTAGGCGTCGTTCAGGACGAGCATGCCGAGCGTGGCAGCGCCCTCCTCGGCGATCAGGTTGCCGAGCACCTCGCCCTGGAGCAGGTCGCTCGGGGCGTTGCGCCAGTAGAGGCCGTTGTCGTCGTAGTTCGTGAAGTCGGGCGAGGTGTTCGCCGGCGAGAACTGCACGACGCCCGCCGCGGTGATCTGGTCGATCACCGTGAACGAGACGCCCGACGAGGCCGCGCCGACGATGGCCGAGACATCCTGCGAGAGGAGGTCGGTCACCGAGACGGTGGCGGTGTCGGTCGTGGTGTCGCCCGAGTCGCGGTAGATGGCCTCGACCGTGATGCCGAGGTCGGCCTCGTTGATCTCCTGGACGGCGAGAGCAACACCCGCCTCCTCGGGCGGGCCGAGGAAGGCCAGCGCGCCGGACTGCGGCAGGATGGTGCCGATCTTGAGGGTCAGCTGCTCGGTGGGTGCGGCGGGCTCTTCGGTCTCAGCCGGTGCGCAGCCACTCAGAACGAGTGCGCTGGCGCCCACGACGGCAATGCCGCCGAGGATCGACTTGAGAGAACGAGAGCGGCGGCCGGTAGCCGTGGTGAAAACGCCCATGTTGCTCCTTGGGTTTCGAATGTGTTCAGGATGCGGAACCACGAAGGTGGTCGCTTAGTCACCGTACGGTGCCCAGTGACCATTCACAACACATTCGGGTTACATCCCTGTAACACCATGAAGCGCGCTCGCCGTCGGGCGTTGTCGACGAAATCTATCGTTTCGGTGGCGCGGCGACGACGGATTCCGCAGGTCAGCGCGCGGCGATCGGGAGCGTTCCGACGAGCTCCGGACGGTTCTCGGCCGTGTACCGGTACAGCCCCAGCTCGCCCTCCACGACGTCGCCCGCCGCGTCGAGCGTGAGCGGGCCGGAGAGCCCGTCGTAGTCGATCGCGGGCTCGGTCTCGAGCACCTCGATGCACTCGCCGAAGCTCGCGCAGGGCACCCCCTGCGACGCCGCGGAGGCCAGCTGCGCCGCGATCGAGGCGCCGCCGTCGTCGTCGGCGAGCACGGCCGCGAGCGCGGCGAGCACGACCGCGTCGTAGGTCTCGGGGGCGAAGCGGAAGCTGATGAGCGCCGGGTCCGACTGCCGCAGCCGGGTCGCGAGCTCCTCGCTCACGGCCGCCCCCTCGAGCACCCCGTTGGCCCCCTCGAGCAGCCCCGCCTCGACCGTGGCCGAGTAGTCGGCGAGGTTCTGGGCCGTGAGCCACAGCCGCTCGCCCTCGATGCCCCGGTCGGCGAGCGCCGCGATCACGGCCTGGTTCTGCGCGGCGAGCGGGGTGCCGGTGGCGAGGATGACCGCCTCGGGCTCGCCGCCCGAGACGCTGAAGGCCAGGCGGTCGACGTTGGTCGCGGCATCCAGCTGCTCGATGCTCTGCAGCCGCACACCCTCCTCCTCGGCGGCGGCGCGCACGGCCAGCTCGACCGCGAATCCGAGCGCATCGCCCGTCGTGACGAGCGCGACCGACTCCGCGCCCTCCGCGGCGAGGGCGCGCACGATCGCGGCGGCCTGCGCGTCGTAGGCCGGGATGGTGCGCACGAGCATGCTCGGCCCTTCCGCCTCGCGGGCGATGGGGTACGTCGCAGCGGGCGAGATGACGACGACCCCCGCGTCGGCGGCGAGCGGCAGTAACCGCTCGGCGAGCGCCGAGGTCGCCGGGCCGATGACGACGTCGATGCCGCGGTCGACGAGCTCGGCGAACGCCGCCTCGAGCTTCTGCTCGGAGGCGTCGCCCGAATCGCGCGCGAGCACCTCGACCGGCTCGCCCAGCACTCCCCCGGCGGCGTTGATGTCGCGCACGGCGATCTCGACGGCCGCGACCATGCCGGGGCCGATGTAGGCGACGTCGCCGCTCATCGGGAAGAGCGTGCCGAGGCGCAGCACCCCGTCGCCCGTCGGCGCGACCGTCGCGGTCGGCGTGGGGGTCGGGGTCGGCAGCGGAGCGGGAGCGGTGCACCCGACCAGCGCCACCGAGAGGGCTGCGGCCATCGCCGTGAGGGCGGATCGCGTCATGACGGCGCTCCTTCGTGAGACCAGGGGATACGGGAACCCTACTCGTGCGCGCCTAGGCTGGCCTCGTGCCCGCGCCGTCGCCCCCGCACCTCACCGCGCCGTTCACGGCGGTGACCGCCGCGCATGCGCAGCAGCTGCTCGAGCGGCTGTACGGCCTCGAGATCCGGGCGCTGCGGCGGCTTCCCACCGAGCGCGACGACACGTTCCGCGTACACACTGCCGACGCCACGCTCGTCGCGAAGCTCGCGCACCCGCTCGACGACCCGCGCGTGCTGGGCGAGCAGCTCTCCGTGCTGGAGGGGCTCGCGCGCGCGCATCCCGACCTTCCCGTGCAGCGGGTCGTGCCCGCGCGCGACGGCGCGTTCCTGACGGCCGTGCGCGATGCGGACGATCGCCCGCGCCGCCTGCGCGTGCTCACCTACCTCGATGGCGAACCCTTCGGCGCTGCGCCCCGATCGCTCGCCATGCTGCGCGAGCTCGGCGCCCTGCACGCGCGCCTGGCCGCCGCGGTCGCGACGATCAGCGACACCGCCCAGCCGGCCCTGCAGGGCGCTCCGACCCCGTGGAACCTGCTCGACATCGAGCACTACGCGCCCCTCCTCGAGCGGGTGGCCGACGACGGACTGCGCCGCGCCGCCGGTCGCGTCGTCGATCGGGCGCGGGATGCCGTGCTCCCCCGCGCCCGCGCCCTGCCCGCACTGCTCGCGCACAACGACCTGCACGGCGACAACGTGCTCGTGCGCGCCGAGCCCTTCGCCATCACGGGCGTGCTCGACTTCGGCGACATGACCCGCACCCCGCGCGTCGCCGACCTCGCCGTCGCCGCCTCGTACGCCCGCGGCCGGGTCGACGGCGCTGGCGAGCCGTGGAGCGCCGCGCGCGCCTACGTCGCAGGCTTCGAGGCCGCGCAGCCGCTCACCGAGGAGGAGCACGCGCTGCTGCCCGAGCTCGTGCTGCTGCGCCTGGCCCAGCGCGGCATCCTGAACTCGGCCATCGCCGCGGCGAACACCGCCGCCGCGGACTACGCGAGCCGCAACCTGCGCGCGATCGAGCGCGACCTGCGCGAGCTCGGAGCGAGCATCCCGAACCGGATCGGAGCCCCCGCATGACCGACAGCGAGCCCGTCATCGGCCCCGCCACCTACTTCCGGCCCGAGCACCGCACGGGCCTCGACGCGCGAACGCTCGCGCTCGTCGACCGCCGCGAGGCCGTGCTCTCGCCCGGGTACCGGCTGTTCTACGCGCACCCGGTCGAGTTCGTGCGCGGCAGCGGCACGAAGCTCTACACGCGCGACGGCGACGAGTACCTCGACGTCTACAACAACGTGCCCTCGGTGGGGCACGCGCACCCGCGGGTGACGGCGGCGATCGCCGAGCAGTCGGCCCTGCTCAACACCCACACGCGGTACCTGCACGAGGGCCTCGTCGACTACGCCGAGTTGCTGCTCGCGTCGTTCCCGGCAGCGCTCGACACCCTCACGCTCGTCTGCACGGGATCCGAGGCCAACGACCTCGCCCTGCGCGTCGCGACCGGCGCGACAGGGCACCGCGGCGTCATCGTCACTGAGAACGCCTACCACGGGGTCACGACCGAGATCGCGGCGATCTCGCCCTCGCTCGGCGGCGTCGGCTCGCTCGCCGAGTGGGTGCGCACCGTGCGCCCCCCGAGCGGCGACGGCACGGCGATGGTGGCGGATGCTCGCGCCGCGATCGCCGCGCTGCAGGCCGCGGGGCACGGTGTGGCGGCGCTCATCGTCGATACGGCCTTCGCGAGCGACGGCTTCATCGCGCCCTCGGCCGAGACCCGCGCGGCCCTCGCCGCCGTGCAGGCGCTCGTGCGCGCCGCCGGCGGCCTCGTGATCGCCGACGAGGTGCAGCCCGGGTTCGGCCGGCTCGGCACTCGCGGGGCCGGCTCCGGCGCGGCCGAGGCGACCCTCTGGGGGTTCCCCCGCCACGACCTCGAGCCCGACCTCGTGACGATCGGCAAGCCCATGGCCAACGGGCTGCCCGTCGCCGGGCTCGTCGCGCGCCGCGACCTCATGCGGGCCTTCGGCGAGCGCGTGCGCTACTTCAACACCTTCGCCGGAACCCCGGTGTCGATCGCCGCCGCCCGGGCGACGTGGGAGGTGCTGCACGACGAGCAGTTGCCCGAGCACGCCGCCGACGTGGGCGACGAGCTGCGGGGCATGCTCGCCGAGCTCGCCGGCCGGCACGATCGGCTGCGCGGGGTGCGCGGCAGCGGGCTCTACCTCGGGGTCGACGTGGTCGATCCTGAGTCGGGCGACCCCGACTCCCCCGCCGCCGTGGCCCTCGTGAGCGGACTGCGCGAGCGGCGCATCCTGATCAGCGCATCGGGGCGCGACAACGCCGCGCTCAAGCTGCGCCCACCGCTGCCGTTCTCGCGCGCCGACGCCGAACGGTTCATCACCGAGCTCGACGGCGCCCTGGAGGACCTCGGCTGACCGGCGATCAGACCGTCTCGACGGGCCCGGTCTCGAGCGGCAGCGCCCGACGCTCGCGCGCGGCACGGCGCCGCTGCACGACGGCCTCGACCGAGAGCACGACGAGGGCCAGCCAGACGAGCGCGAAGCCGATCCAGCGCTCGAGCGGCATCGGCTCGAGCAGCACGACGACGCCGAAGACGAACTGCAGCAGGGGCGCGAAGTACTGGATGAAGCCCATGACGCTCAGCGGCAGCCGTCGGCTCGCGGCGGCGAACAGCAGCAGGGGCACGGCGGTGATGATGCCGGCGAGCGAGAGCAGCAGGGCGTGCCCGAGCCCCGAGGTGCCGAGGGTGATGCCGCTCGTCAGGTGCACGGCGACGAGCGCGACGACGGCCACGGGCACGAGCCAGGCGGTCTCGAGCGTGAGCCCTGCGACCGCCGACACCCGCCCGCCTATGCGGTTCTTGATGAAGCCGTAGAAGCCGAAGGAGAACGCGAGCGCGAGCGAGATCCAGGGCGGCTGCCCGTAGCCGATCGCGAGCACGAGCACGGCGACGACGCTGATGCCCACCGCGACCCACTGGCCCAGGCGAAGCCGCTCGCGCAGGAAGATCACGCCGAGAGCGATCGAGACGATGGGGTTGATGAAGTAGCCGAGGGCGGCCTCGACGACGAAGCCGTTCGTCGAGCCGTAGACGTAGACGATCCAGTTGACGGCGATGAGGATGCCGGCCAGCAGGCTCAGCCCCATGACCCTCCGGTCGCGCAGCAACGAGGCGAAGGGGCGGAACGCCTGCGTCGCGCCGAGCAGGATCACGCAGAAGACGAGCGAGAGCACGATGCGCCACGCGACGATCTCGACGGGCGTGCTGGGGTCGAGCAGGAGGAAGTAGAGGGGCAGGAAGCCCCACAGCCCGTAGGCGCCGATCGCGAGGGCGAGCCCGCGGGAGGAGAGGCGCGAGTCGGGCACGCTGTCACTGTATCCCGGGCCCGACGCCGGTCGGTTCACGCGCCGGACAGCACGAACCCCCGGCCGCGCGAGGCGGACCGGGGGTTCGAGGCGGGTGCGGGGGCGTCTAGCGCACGACCACCGCGAGCACGTCGCGAGCCGACAGCACGAGGAACTCCTCGCCGCCGTACTTCACCTCGGTGCCGCCGTACTTCGAGTACAGCACGCGGTCGCCGACGGCGACATCGAGCGGAACACGGTTGCCGTTGTCGTCGATGCGGCCGGGGCCGACGGCGACGACTTCGCCCTCCTGGGGCTTCTCCTTGGCGGTGTCGGGGATGACGAGACCCGAGGCGGTGGTCTGCTCCGCCTCGACCTGCGTGATGACGATGCGATCCTCGAGCGGCTTGATGCTGACCGACACGGTTGACCTCTTCTTTCTTACGACGATGAGGGGGTTGGCACACTCGACGTGCGAGTGCCAGGTCAACTGTACCGAAGCGGTTAGCACTCACGCAATCCGAGTGCCAATGCGGGTCCCGGTCGCCGGGGTGGGAGGATCGGGGCATGGATGCGAGCGAGCTGCGCGAGCTGCTGACGCCCGAGGCGCTGCGGCTGCTCGACGACCTCGAGCCGAGCGCGGGGATCGACGACGCCCTCGCGATCGTCTCGCGACTGCGCAAGCAAGGCCATCCGCCCGCGCGCGTCGCCGCCGTGCTCACCCAGTACCGCCTGCGGCGCCGCGGCGAAGTGAAGTTCGGCCCCTTCGCGCAGCGCATGCTCTTCACCGCCGAGGGGCTCGAGCAGGCCAGCCGCCTGCGGGTCGCGGCGGTGCACGCGGGGCGGTTCGCCGCCGCCGGACTGACGCGCGTGGCCGACCTCGGCTGCGGCATCGGGGGCGACGCCATGGCGATGGCCGCCCTCGACCTGCGGGTCACCGCCGTCGAGCGCGACGAGGCGACGGCGGCCATCGCGGCCTACAACCTCTCCCCCTTCCCGGCCGCCCGCGTGGTGCACGGCGACGCTCTCGCGCAGCCCCTCGACGACGTCGACGCGGTGTGGCTCGACCCCGCGCGCCGCGAAGGCGCATCCCGTCTCGCCTCGCCCGACGACTGGTCGCCGAGCCTCACGCGGGCGCTCGCGATCGCCCGTGAGCGGCCCGCGGGCATCAAGCTCGCGCCGGGCATGGACCGGGCGCTGCTGCCCGAGGGCCTCGAGGCGCAGTGGATCTCGGTCGACGGCGATGTCGTCGAGCTCGTGCTGTGGAGCGGGGCGCTCGCCCGCCCCGGCGTCGGCCGTGCGGCCCTCGTACTGCGCGGCGACGACCCGCCCGCCGAGCTGCGCGCCGCGGCCGACAGCGCCGACGTCGAGGCCGGGCCGCTCGGCGACTACCTGTACGAGCCCGACGGCGCCGTGATCCGCGCCCGACTGATCGGCGACCTCGCGCGCTCGATGGGGGGCCGGATGCTCGACCCGACGATCGCGTACATCACCGCCGATCGGCCGAGCCCCACCCCCTTCGCGCGCGGGTTCCGCGTGCTCGAGCGGCTCCCCGTCGAGGTGCCGGTGCTCAAGCGGGCCCTCGCCGCACGCGGTATCGGCGTGCTCGAGATCAAGAAGCGCGGCATCGACATCGACCCGGCCCGCCTGCGCCCCAAGCTCGCGCTGCGGGGCTCGGGGGCCGCCGTGCTCGTGCTCACCCGCGTCGCCGGCGAGAAGACTGCGCTGCTCGCCGAGCGCTGCGACTGAGGCCGCTCGGGCCTAGAAGGCCCCCCAGGCCCCGGCGGCCGCGATGCCGAACCACAGCAGCACGAGCGGCACCACGATCACGAGGCCCCACAGCAGCGAGATCGCGATGCCGACATAGCCCGTCGTGAGACCCGCGATCGCCATGCCGCGCGCGTGCGGCTCGCGCTTGAGGGCGAGGTGCCCGAGGATCGCGCCGCCGATGGCGGGCAGCAGCCCCAGGAAGAAGAACGAGAAGACGAGGCCCATGATGCCGAAGACGAGCGCGAGCACGCTCAGGGTCGACGAGGGCGCCGTCGGCAGCGCCGCGTAGGGGTTCGCCGCAGGGGCTGCAGCAGGAGCGTAGGGGTTCGGTGCCGGAGCAGCCGGAGCGGCCGGCTCAGCAGCGGTCGCCGGGGCGGAGCTCGCCGAGGCAGGAGCGGCCGCGGGGGTCGCTGCGGCCGGCTTCTTCGCCGCGGCAGGCTTCGCGGCAGGAGCGCCTGCCGCCGATGTCTCGGCCGCAGGCTTCGCAGCAGCGGGCTTCTTGACCGCGGGCTTCGGGGCGGCGGCCGAGGCAGTGGCGCCCTGGGCGGGCGGCAGCGGGGCATCCGCACCCTGACCGGGGGCGGGCGGGGGCGGCGGCGGAAGCGTGGAATCGGCCACGGTGGACTCCTCTGGTGGGATGACGGGCGGGATGCTCGAGCGGCGGATCAGATCGCCATGGCGCCGATAGCGGCGAGGAAGACGCCCCAGAACGCGAACCAGGCGACAGTACCGACCCAGCCGATGATGGTCGCGGCGAGCGC
>LNFD01000343.1 GCA_001464255.1 Actinomycetales bacterium Ga0077552
CAAGCTCGAGAGCATCCCGGGCTGGCGGGCGAACGTGAGCGTCGACGAGATGATGGCGCAGCTCGAGAGCGCGGGCGCGGTCGTCTGCGCCGCGGGCTCGGGCCTCGCGCCCGCCGACGGCAAGCTCTACGCCCTGCGCGACATCACCGGCACGGTCGAGTGCATCCCGCTCATCGCCTCGTCGATCATGTCGAAGAAGATCGCCGAGGGCACCGCCGCGCTCGTGCTCGACGTGAAGTTCGGCTCGGGCGCCTTCCTGAAGGACATCGAGCAGTCGCGCGAGCTCGCGAAGGTCATGGTGCGCCTCGGCGAGGACGCCGGGGTCGCGACGCGCGCCGTGCTCACGAACATGAACGTGCCGCTGGGCCTCGCGATCGGCAACGCCAACGAGGTACGCGAGTCGGTCGAGGTGCTCGCCGGCGGCGGCCCCGACGATGTCGTGGAGCTGACCGTGACGCTCGCCCGCCACATGCTCGAGCTCGCCGGCATCACCGATGCCGACGTCGAGGGCGCACTCACGAACGGGCAGGCGATGGACACCTGGAACGCGATGATCCGCGCCCAGGGCGGCGACCCCGAGGCGCCGATGGCCGAGGCCGCCGAGCACCACGTCGTCACGGCCGACCGCGACGGCGTGCTCGTCGAGCAGCTCGCCCTGCCGTTCGGCATCGCCGCCTGGCGCCTCGGCGCCGGGCGCGCGCGCAAGGAGGACCCGGTCGACCACGCCGCGGGCATCGACCTGCACGCGAAGCCGGGCGACACCGTGACGAAGGGCCAGCCGCTCTTCACGATGCACACCAATGAGGCCGCACGGTTCGACCGCGCGCTCGAGGCGCTCGAGGGCGGCTACCGCATCGGCGACGCGGGCGACGAGGTCGTCACCGGCGGGCCGCTCATCGCGGGGGTTGTCGACTAGCCCTCCTCGCCGCAAGAGTGCCGCACGCCGTCAAGACTGCCGGTGCTCACGGGCACTCTTGACGCTGCTGAGCACTCTTGCGGGGTGATGTGGGGCTAGAGCTCCACCTCGCCGATCCGCTCGAGCGCGTCGACGACGAGATCCCAGAAGCGGTCGTTGTCGATGTCCAGGGCGACCTGGGTCGTGCATCCCTCGGGGGCCGGACCGCGCAGGTCGGCGACGGTCATGCCGAGCGTGAGCCCTCCGGTCAGCTCGACGTCGAGCGGAGCCGTGACGACCCGCAGCAGCGTGGGGTCGATGAGGTAGGCCACCGCGCAGGGGTCGTGCACGGGCGGGTGGTCGAAGCCCTGCGCGTCTTTGTACGAGTGCGCGAAGAACTCGAGCAGCTCGCCGACGAAGCGCGCGGGCGCTGTGCCGACCGCGGCGATGCGCGCGGCGACCTCGTCGGTCGCGAGCGCCTGGTGGGTGGCGTCGAGCCCGATCATGGTGAGCGGCCAGGGCTCGTTGAACACGATGTGCGCGGCCTCGGGGTCGATGATGATGTTGAACTCGGCGACGGCGCTCCAGTTGCCGACGTGCACGCCGCCGCCCATGAGCACGACCTGCTTGACGCGCTCGGCGAGGCGCGGCTCCTTGCGCACCGCGAGCGCGATGTTCGTGAGCGCTCCGGTCGGCACGAGCGACACGGTCTTCGGCGGGTGGCTCATGACGGTGTCGATGATGAGGTCGACGGCGTGGCGGGGGTCGAGCTCGACGACGGGCTCGGGCAGCACTGGTCCGTCGAGCCCCGATTCGCCGTGGATGTCCGGGGCCGTCTCGACAGTGCGCACGAGCGGGCGGTGCGCGCCGCGAGCGATCGGCACCGCATCCATGCCGATGACGCGCGCGACCGACAGCGCGTTGCGCGTGACCTTCTCGATGGTCTGATTGCCCATCACGGTCGTCACGGCGAGCAGCTCGATCGCGGGCGAGCCGTGGGCGAGCAGCATCGCCACGGCGTCGTCGTGGCCGGGGTCGCAGTCGAGGATGATCTTGTGCGGAGCGGAATCGGGGGTCGCCATACCTCGAGCCTAGAGGGGCCCGCAGGGGTCACGACTCGGTAACGAACCGGTAGGTTTATGGGTATGACGACGGCGACAGCGAACCTCCTCCCCGGCACCGATCTGGCGATCGAGTCGCTGCCGAAGGTGTCGCTGCACGACCACCTCGACGGCGGGCTGCGGCCGCAGACGATCATCGAGCTCGCCGAGGCGATCGGCCTCGAGCTGCCGGCCACCGACGCCGCCGCGCTCGGCGCCTGGTTCGCCGAGAAGAGCGACTCGGGTTCGCTCGTCGAGTACCTGAAGACCTTCGACGTCACGACCGCCGTCATGCAGACCCGCGAGGGCCTCGAGCGAGTCGCGCGCGAGTTCGTGCTCGACCTCGCGGCCGACGGCGTCGTGTGGGGCGAGATCCGCTGGGCGCCCGAGCAGCACCTCTCGCGCGGGCTCTCGCTCGACGAGACCGTCGAGGCCGTGCAGTCGGGGCTGGATGCCGGGGTCGCGGAGGCGCGCGGGGCCGGGCACAGCATCCGCGTCGGCCAGCTCGTGAGCGCCATGCGGCACGCCGATCGCGGGCGCGAGATCGCCGAGCTCGCCCTGCGCCACCGCGACCGCGGGGTCGTGGGCTTCGACATCGCCGGCGCCGAGGCGGGGTTCCCGCCCAGCCGCATGCAGGACGCGTTCGACCTGCTGTCGGCGAGCTTCTTCCCCGCGACGATCCATGCGGGCGAGGCCGACGGCCTCGAGTCGATCCGCGGCGCCCTGCTCGACGGCCGCGCCCTGCGCCTCGGCCACGGCGTGCGCCTGGCGGAGGACATCACGCTGCGCGACGAGGGCGGGGCGACGATCGCCGAGCTCGGCCTGCTCGCCGAGTGGGTGAAAGACCGCCAGATCGCGCTCGAGACGAGCCCGAGCTCGAACCTGCAGACCGGCGCGATCGCCGCGTGGGGCGACCAGCTCATCGACCACCCGCTCGACCTCTTCTACCAGCTGGGGTTCCGCGTCACGGTCAACACCGACAACCGGCTCATGAGCGCGACGACCCTCAGCCGCGAGCTGCGCCTCGTCGCCGAGGCCTTCGGCTACGACCTCGACGACCTGCTCGCCCTGCAGCTCAACGCCGCCCAGGCCGCCTTCCTGCCGGTCGAGGACCGCGAGGCGCTCATGGACACCCTCATCGAGGGCTTCGAGGCCGCGCTGTGAGCCTTCCCGCCCTCGCCGATCGGGCGATCGTGCTGCACGCACGCGCCGCCGATTGGCGCGACGCCATCCGCCTCGCCGGCGACGCGCTCGTCGACAGCGGCTGCACGACGGCCGAGTACACCGAGGCGATGATCCGCATGGTCGACGACCACGGGCCGTACATCGTCATCGCGCCGGGCCTTGCGCTCGCGCACGCGCGCCCCGGCCCCGAGGTGCGCTGCGACGGGCTGTCGGTCGTGACGCTCGCCGAGCCCGTCGAGTTCGGGCACGCCCACAACGACCCCGTGCGCGTCGTCATCGGCCTCGCCGGCGTCGCGGCCGACGGCCACCTCGAGGCCGTGGCGCAGCTCGCGAACGCCTTCAACGACGCGGCGGCCATCCCGGCGCTCGCCGCCGCGACGACGCGGGATGCCGTGCGCATGATCCTCGCGGGCGGCGGAATCGCGTGAAGATCGTTACGATCTGCGGGGCGGGCATCGGCTCGAGCGGCATCCTCAAGGTCAACGCCGAGCGCGTGCTGCAGCGCCTCGGCCTGACGGCGACGGTCGTCGCGGCCGACCTCGCCTCGGTCGACCGCGTGGCGGCCGACGCCCAGGTGATCCTGACGAGCGGCGAGTTCGTCGAGGCCATCGGCCCGACGCGCGCCGACGTCATCGTCATCGACAACTACTTCGACAGCGACGAGCTGAGCGCCAAGCTCGAGGCCGCGATCGGCTGAGCGCCGCTTCCGGCCCCGGATGCTGAGCTCGGGC
>LNFD01000344.1 GCA_001464255.1 Actinomycetales bacterium Ga0077552
GAGGCACAGAACACGAGCCCGGAGCAGATGAAGATGTTCCTGACTCGCCTCGGCTTCGGCTCGAAGATCGTCGTCACGGGCGACATTACGCAGATCGACCTTCCGACGGGCGCGAGCGGGCTGCAGCTCGTCACGCGCGTGCTCGACGACATCGACGACATCCACTTCGCAAGACTGACCTCGGAGGACGTGGTGCGGCACTCGCTCGTCGGCCGCATCGTGGATGCGTACACGAAGTACGACGCCGAGAAGCAGGCGCGGCAGTACGCGCGCGAGAACGGCCTGCCCGACCCCGTCGAGGGCGCCAACCGCGAGGAGCGCCGCCGCGGGCTGCCGCGCGACCGCGCGACCCGCCGCCCCCGACCCGGAGCGGGAGGCCGCTGAGCATGGCCGTCGAGATCAACAACGAGTCGGGCATCCCCGTCGAGGAGGACTCGCTGCAGCGCCTCGCGCTGCACGCCTTCGAGTTCCTCAACGTGCACCGCGACGCCGAGCTCGCGATCGTGCTCGTCGACGAGGCCGCGATCGAGCAGCTGCACGTGCAGTGGATGGACGAGCCCGGCCCGACCGACGTGCTGAGCTTCCCGATGGACGAGCTGCGCCCCGGCAGCGACGACGAGCCGACGCCGCCCGGGCTGCTCGGCGACATCGTGCTATGCCCGCAGGTCGCCATCCAGCAGGCCGAGGCCGCCGGGCATTCGACCCAGGACGAGCTGCTGCTGCTGACGACCCACGGAATCCTGCACCTGCTGGGCTTCGACCACGCCGAGCCGGAGGAGGAGAAGGAGATGTTCGGCATCCAGCGCGACATCCTCGTGAGCTTCACCCTGGCCGAGCGGGGTCGTCGCCGATGACCACGACATTCCTGTTCTTCATCGCGGCCGGGCTGCTCGTCGCGATCGGCGGCCTGCTCGCCTCGATCGACGCCGCACTCGGGGTCGTGAGCCGCATCGAGCTCGTCGACATCGCCAGCAGCCGCAAGCGCCCTGCGCGGCTGCACGCCGTCGCCGCCGACGTCGGCGCGCACGTCAACGCCCTCAACTTCCTGCGCATCGTCGCCGAGACGATCGCCGCGGTGCTCGTCACGATCGGCTTCGCCACGCTCATCGACGAGTGGTGGTGGGTGCTGCTCATCAGCGCCGGCATCATGATCGGCGTCTCGTTCATCCTCGTCGGGTCGAGCCCGCGCTCGGTCGGCCGCGCGCACCCGCGTGCGATGCTCGGCACCTTCGACTGGCTCATCCGCGGCGTGCGCGTCATCACCGGCCCGCTCGCCGACGCGCTCGTCGCCCTCGGCAATCGCGTCACGCCCGGCCGGCCCTCGAGCGCGAGCTTCTCGAGCGAGGAGCAGCTGCTCAGCATGGTCGACGAGGCCACCGAACTCGACGTGCTCGAGGAGGAGGATCGCGAGCTCATCCACTCGATCTTCGAGTTCAACGACACGATCGTGCGCGAGGTCATGGTGCCGCGCACCGACATGATCGTGCTCGAGCAGGGCGCGACGGTCGCCGAGGCGATGAGCCTTTTCCTCAGCCGCGGCGTCTCGCGCGTGCCCGTCGTCGGCGAGAGCACCGACGAGGTGCTCGGCGTCGTCTACCTGCGCGACGCATCCCGTCTCACGTTCGAGAAGCCGAAGCAGGCCGCGACGGCCCTCGTCGACGAGCTCGTGAAGCCCGCACTCTTCCTGCCCGAGTCGAAGAAGGCCGACGACGCCCTGCGGCAGCTGCAGCTCGAGTCGAACCACCTCGCGCTCGTCGTCGATGAGTACGGCGGCATCGCCGGTCTCGTGACGATGGAAGACCTCATCGAGGAGCTCGTCGGCGAGATCATCGACGAGCACGACCGCGAGTCGGCCGACAGCGAGCGGCTGGGTGAGAACAGCTTCCGCGTGAGCGCGCGCATGCCCGTCGACGAGCTCGGCGACCTCTTCGGCATCGAGCTCGACGACGACGACGTCGACTCGGTCGGCGGCCTGCTCGCGAAGCACCTCGGGCGCCTGCCCGTGCGCGGCTCGACCGTCACGATCGACGGCCTGCACCTCACCGCCGAGCGCACCGAGGGCCGCCGCAAGCGCGTCGTCACGGTGCTCGTCGAGGCCGATCAGGCGCTGCTGGATGCCCGCATCGCGTTCGCCGGAGACCGCGACCGCGACCGCGAGGAGTCGGAGTGAGCGGCCGCAAGCCGCGTGGCGGTGCCGCCGCTGCGGACGAGCCGACGTTCCGGGCAGGATTCGTCACCTTCGTGGGCCGCCCCAACGTCGGCAAGTCGACCCTGACGAACGCGCTCGTCGGCGAGAAGGTCGCCATCACGAGCTCGAAGCCGCAGACCACGCGGCGGGCGATCCGGGGGATCGTGCACCGGGCATCCGGTCAATTGATCGTCGTCGACACGCCCGGCATTCACCGCCCGCGCACGCTGCTCGGCGAGCGCCTCAACGCGGTCGTGCAGGACACCCTCGGCGACGTCGACGTCATCGGCTTCTGCGTGCCCGCCAACGAGCCCATCGGCCCGGGCGACCGGTTCATTAACGAGCAGCTCGACAGCTTCGCGCGCACGCGCAAGGTCGCCATCGTCACGAAGACCGATGCCGCGGGCGGCACGCGCGTCGCCGAGCAGCTGCTTGCCGTCTCGCAGTTGCGGGAGTGGGACCTCATCATCCCGCTCTCGGCGGTCACGGGCGACCAGGTCGACCTGCTGGCCGAGCAGCTCATCGCGCTCATGCCCGAGTCGCCCGCGCTGTACGATGACGACGCCGTGACCGACGAGTCGACCGACGACCGGGTGGCCGAGCTCATCCGCGAGGCGGCGCTCGAGGGCGTCAGCGACGAGCTGCCGCACTCGCTCGCCGTCACGGTCGACGAGATGACCGAGCGCTCGCCCGGCGGCGTGCTCGACATCTTCGCCAACGTGTGGGTCGAGCGCGACAGCCAGAAGGGCATCATCATCGGGCACCGCGGCTCGCGCCTGACCGAGGTGGGCACACGTGCTCGCCTCGAGATCGAGCAGCTCATGGGCCGGCGTGTCTTCCTCAAGCTGCACGTCAAGGTCGCCAAAGAGTGGCAGCGCGACCCCAAGCAGCTCGGCAAGCTCGGGTTCTAGGCGGGTCTCTCGGCGCTGGTCAGCGCCGAGGCAGCAGCCCGTGGTCGTGGGCGTAGAGCACCACCTGTACGCGGTCGCGCAGGCCCAGCTTGGCGAGGATGCGGCCGACGTGCGACTTCACGGTCGCCTCGGTCACGAACTCGCGCGCGGCGATCTCGGCATTGCTGAGGCCCTCGGCGACGGCGGTGAAGATCTCGCGCTCGCGCTTGCTGAGGGAGGGCAGCGCCGCGTCGCGCGCCGCGGAAAGGTCGGCGGGTGAGTGCGCGCGGCGAGCATCCGGAGCGGCGCCGACGTGCGCGAGCAGGTCGCTGATCGCGCCGGGCGCGACGACCGCGTGCCCGCCGTGCACTGCCCGGATGGCGGCGAGCAGGAACTCGGGCTCGGCATCCTTGAGCAGGAAGCCGCTCGCGCCCGCCCGGATCGCGCGCAGGGCAGCGTCATCCAGGTCGAAGGTCGTGAGCACGATGACGCGCGGCGGCGTGCGCCCCGCCTCGGTCGCCGATCTCAGGATGCCCGCCGTGCCCGCGATGCCGTCGGCGCGCGGCATCCGGATGTCCATGAGCACCACGTCGGGCAGCACCTCGTCGGCGACGACCACGGCCTCACCGCCGTCGCCGGCCTCGCCGACCACGGTCAGATCGGCCTGCGAGTCGATGAGCATGCGCACCCCGCGCCGGAACAGCGGCTGGTCGTCGACCAGCAGCACGCGGATCGCGCTCACGGCGTGCCCCACGGCAGCGCGGCGGGGTCGAGCGGCCGGCGCGGCACGGTGACGAGGCTCACGAGCACGACCAGCGGCGGGGGAGCGGCGGGGGTGGTCACGCTGAAGCCCCGACCGGCAGCTGCTCTGTGGCGGACTCGGCGCCGGCGGAATCGGGGGACGCCGCGGCGGGGGTGGCGGCCAGCTCGGCCGCGCGCTCCTCGAGCGGCAGGCGCGCCCGCACGCGGAACACCGCGCCCTC
The DNA here is from genome assembly GCA_001464255.1 of Actinomycetales bacterium Ga0077552. Taxonomy (GTDB): domain Bacteria; phylum Actinomycetota; class Actinomycetes; order Actinomycetales; family Microbacteriaceae; genus Microcella. Next base: position 4,062 of record LNFD01000344.1, read on the forward strand.
GTGCACGCTCAGCTCGCCACCGGCGAGGGATGCCCGCTCGCGCATCCCCTCGATGCCGTGCCCGCGGTCCTTCACTTCGGGAGTCTCCGCGGCGGCGCCATTCGTCACCACGAGGTCGACGGCCTGCTCGCCCCACTCGAGCTCGAGCGTCGCGGCGCCGTCGCCGTGCCGCAGCGCGTTGGTGAGCGACTCCTGCATGATGCGGTAGAGCGCGAGCTCGCGCGACTCGGTCAGGCGCCCGCGGTCGCCGAACTCGCGCACCTCGAGTACGAGCCCCGACTCGCGCATCGAGTCGAGCAGGGCGTCGAGGTCGGCGAGCCCCGGCTGCGGGCCGGCCTCCTGCGTGTGCCGCAGCTCGGTGAGCAGCACGCGCACGTCGGCGAGGGCATCCCGCGCGGTCTGCGCGATCGTCTCGAAGGCGTCGGCCGCCGCGGGGGAGTCGCCCGCCGTCGCGTACCGCGCCCCATCGGCCTGCGCGATCACGACGGTGAGGGAGTGGGCGACGATGTCGTGCACGTCGCGCGCGACCCGCGTGCGCTCGGCCTCGAGGTCGGCGCGCGTGAGAGCGACGTCGCGCTGCGTGCTGACCGTCGCGACGGTCGCGCTGAGCTGGTTGCGCGCGCGAAGAGCACGGATCAACTCACCGACGAACCACGCAAGTGCAGGCAAGAAAAGAACAAGAAGGCCGAAAGGTCCGAGATCGTATGCGGCGTAGCCGACGCCGCCAGCGACGTAGCCGACCGTGAGTGCGAGGGAAATCGAGCGTCCGACCCACCGCGTGGACTCGGATCCGTATGCGACTGCGCCGAGGATTGCGATGTAAATGGGGAACCAGAGCGCCCCGTGGGGAGTTCGGCCATCGAAACCCGTCAGGACGACGAGGGCAATCGGGGGCGTAGCGATGAGTACAGCCCATAGCGGTTGAATCCGATACAGCGCGATCCCTGCGCCGAGCGGAAGCATAATCAGCCCGATCAGCCAATTGGAGGTCGCTACGGAGGCGTAGTACGCAGAGACGAGCGAAAAGGTCGCCCCGAGGCTCAGTTCGGCGATCAGCTGGAGTCGTGGAATGAGGGGGGTGAGTCGGTCGAGCACGGAATCGAACATGTCCGCCACGGTACGGGTCGCGCGGCCCGCACCCGAGCGAAACTCGCGCGGCTCACCCGAGCGGATGACCCTTTTCATCCGAAAGGGTGAGGCAACAGCATCCCGAACCTCACGAACGTCACCAGATTCGCCTCAAACCGGCGTAGCGCGCCTGCTCCTGCGCCCATTTGCGCCAGATCTGGCACGAAGCGGAAGGTGCGGGCGCACGTGCACCGCGCCGGGAGCGGGTGTACCCTGGGAGGGTGTTCGGCCAGCTCCTTCTTCGCTGCCGCGACGAGGCTTAGACCCTTAGCCTCCCTCGTCGCGGAGTTCGTCGTCGGCTGAAACCCTTCGAACCAGACAGCAGGAGCACCTCATGCAGAACCGTCAGCAGCCCTCCGGAATGCCGATCCACAAGTACCAGCCGTACCACGAGCAGCTCGCGATCGATCTGCCCGACCGCACGTGGCCCGCGCAGCGCATCACGCAGGCGCCCCGCTGGTGCGCGGTCGACCTGCGCGACGGCAACCAGGCCCTCATCGACCCGATGAGCCCCGAGCGCAAGCGCATCATGTTCGACCTGCTCGTGCGCATGGGGTTCAAGGAGATCGAGGTCGGGTTCCCGAGCGCGAGCCAGACCGACTTCGACTTCGTGCGCACGCTCATCGAGCAAGACCTCATCCCCGACGACGTCACCATCCAGGTGCTGACGCAGGCGCGCGAGCACCTCATCGCCCGCACCTACGAGTCGATCAAGGGTGCGAAGCGCGCGATCGTGCACTTCTACAACTCGACGAGCGTGCTGCAGCGCGAGGTCGTGTTCCGCACCGACGTCGAGGGCGTAAAAGAGATCGCGCTGCAGGGCGCGCGCTGGTGCCAGCAGTACGAGGCGACCGTTCCCGAGACCGAGATCTTCTACGAGTACAGCCCCGAGAGCTACACGGGCACCGAGCTCGAGACCGCGCTCGAGGTCTGCAACGCCGTCATCGAGCAGATCGCGCCGACCCCCGACCGCAAGATCATCATCAACCTGCCGGCCACGGTCGAGATGGCCTCGCCGAACGTGTACGCCGACTCGATCGAGTGGATGCACCGGCACCTCGCCCGACGCGACTCGGTCATCCTGAGCCTGCACCCGCACAACGACC
>LNFD01000345.1 GCA_001464255.1 Actinomycetales bacterium Ga0077552
CGAGCGCGCGCGCGGGGTTCGCCGCGACCTCGATGTCGAGCATGAGGTCGTGCTCGACCGCCACCACGAGATCGGGCAGATCGAGGGCCGTGCGGGTGCGCAGGGTCGCGAACAGGCGGCCAGCATCCTGTAGCCGTTCGAGACCGGCGGGGCTCAGGGCGGCCAGCTGCGAGTGGCCGTCGGACGCGGTCGCCACGAAGTCGAGCGCGTCGACGAGCGACACCCCGTCGGTGCGGGCGACGGATGCGCGCAGCCGCTCTCGCACCTCGTCGCTGAAGGCGCGCTGCGCCAGGTCGCGGTCGCGCAGCCAGGAGGCGATGCGGCTGAGCGCGTGCAGGTCGGCGGCGCCGATGCGCCAGCGCGGCCCCGCGAGCAGGCGCACGAGCTCGGTGCCTGCGGCCGGATCGTCGATGACCGAGAGCGCGCTCACGAGGTCGGCGATCTCGGGCTGCTCGAGCAGACCGCCGATGCCGAGCACGTGCACGGGCACCTTCGCGTCGCGGAGGGCGGCGAGGAACACGGGCTGCGTCGTGCGGTTGCGCATGAGCAGCGCGGCGCTCGCCCGCAGCGGCCGGCCCTCGGCGTCGACCGCGTCGGGGGCGCTCCCGGGCGGCGGCTCGGCGACGCGGTCGGCGAGCCAGGCCGCGACGGCGCGGGCCTCGTCGTGCACGGTCTCCTCGAACGCGACCTCGATCGGCTGCGCGCTCGCGACGGGCGAGGGTGTGAGGGTCTCGACCGCGACACCGCCGCGCGCGGTCAAGGGCACGACGAGCGCGTTGGCGGCCGCGAGGATCTCGGTGCCGTTGCGCCACGAGGTGCTCAACGAGTACCGGCCGACGGGCTCGGCCCCGCTCACGAAGCGCCGCGCGAAGTCGTCGAGGTTCGAAGCGCTCGCCCCGCGCCAGCCGTAGATCGACTGGTGCGGGTCGCCGACCGCCATGACCGAGGTGCCGCCGAAGAGCTCGGCGAGCAGCCAGGTCTGCGCGACGTTGGTGTCTTGGTACTCGTCGAGCAGCACGACGCGGTAGCGCTCGCGCAGTTGCTCGACGACGCCCGCGTGCCGCCGCACGATCGACAGCGCGAGGCTCACCTGGTCGGAGAACTCGACGTAGCCGTCGCGGTGCTTCACGTGCTGCAACCGCTCGACGAGGTCGGCGATCGGCAGGGTCGCGGCGAGCTTCATGAGCTTCTCGAAATCGGCACGGCGCTCGAAGCGATCGCCGAGGGGCAGCTCGGCCACCGCGAGGAACTCGGTGACGACGCGGCGCACGTCGGCGATGTCGGCGTCGTGCTCGGCGACCGCGTGCGCGAGCTGCAGCACCGAGGCCGTGATCTTGTCGACGCTGAGGTCGAGCTCGGCGAGGCGGTCGTCGCGCGAGGTCGTCACGAGCTCGCGCGCGAGCTGCCACGCGCTCGCCTCGCGCAGCACGACGCCGTCGGGGTCGCGCCCGATGAGCACGGCGTGGTCGCGGTACAGGCTCGAGGCGAACGAGTTGTAGGTCGCGACAGTCGGTTGTGTGAAGGCGTCGACGACGACGGTCGAGGCGCCCAGCAGCCCCGAGGCGCCGAGCTGCACGAGCCGCTCGCGGATGCGCGCCGCGAGCTCGCCCGCCGCCTTGCGCGTGAACGTGAGGCCGAGCACCTGCTCGGGGGCGACGAGCCCGTTGGCGACGAGCCACAGCACGCGCGCGGCCATCGTCTCGGTCTTGCCCGAGCCGGCGCCCGCGACGACGAGCGCCGGGCCGAGCGGCGCCTCGATGATCGCCCGCTGCTCGGCGGTCGGCTCGTAGCGCTGCCCCAGGGCTCGGGCGATATCGATCGCGCTGAAGCGCGCGGCGCTCATCAGGCGTCTCCCGTCACGGGCCCGACGCGGTGGATGCGGTGCGCCGCCGCCGCGAAGTCGAAGCGGTCGATCGTGCGCACGCCCGTGAGCCGCGCGACGGCCACCGCCGCGACGGCCCGCCGCAGCCGCTCACGGAAGCCCTCGAGCTGCTCGGCATCGAGCGGCGACTGCACGGCCTCGTGGTAGTCGGCGCCCTTCTTGCCCTCGCGCACGTACAGCAGCCGCGCACCGCCCGCCTGGTGCGGCAGCCCCTCGAGCACGGCATCGAGCACGGCGTCGAAGGCGCCGTCGGCGTAGGCCAGCTGGTAGGCGCCGAGCTGGGCGTCGGCCTCGATCGCGGCGGCGCTCTTCGTCGCCGCCCCCGTCTTGAGGTCGATGATGCGCACGCCACCGTCGGCATCGATCTCGATGCGGTCGACGACGCCCGAGACGCGCGCGCGGTCGACCACGGCCTCGAAGCGCTGCTCGGCCGCGACGAGCCCGCGACCCTCGGCCTCGGCGTCGCGCAGGTAGGCGGCGACCCCGACGGCGTAGCGGCGCGCGAGCCGCCGCTGCTGCTCGGCGAGCCACGGCGACTCGAAGACGAGCTCGCTCCAGCGGCTCTCGATCGCCGACCAGATCGCCTCGGCGTCGGGCTCGGTCGCGGTCTCCATCGCCCAGTGCACGATCGTGCCGATGCCCATCGCGGGCCCCGACTCACCCGGCGCGATGCGGTCGAGGAACCAGTCGAGCGGCGAGGTCTCGATCGCCTCGAGCTTCGAGGGCGAGAGCGGAACGGTCTCGGCGTCGGCGAACAGCGGCGCCTCGGTCGAGGGGCCCAGCAGCCCCCACCACGACTCGGGGTTCGCGCCCGGCACCCGCTCGGCGGCGAGCCGCGCGAGCGCGAGCGCCGCCTCCGCCTTGTCGCGGTCGCGCGCGAGCCGATCGTCGTCGACGAGCTCGCGGCGCAGCCGGCCCACGAGGCGACGCAGCGAGCGGGCGCGCACCGGGCGGGCTCCGGATGCGGCGATTGCGGCATCGAGAGCGGCGACGGCGTCCGGGCTGGTTTCCTTGACGTCAACCCCGAGCGCCGCCGCCCGCTCGCGGCGGGCGTGCTCGCGCACGAGGGCGAAGAGGGCGCTCGGCTGGTCGTCATCGCCCGCGGTCGCCGTGACGACGAGCTGTCGCCGGGCGCGCGTGGCGGCGAGGGCGAACATGCGCAGCTCGTCGTCGAGCACGAGGCGCCGCTCGTCGAGGTCGTCGACGGGCAGCCCGCGCGCGATCCGGCTGATGAGCGGGGCCCCGAGCAGCGTGCCGCGCACGCGCGTGTTCGGCCACACCCCCTCGGTGAGCCCCGCGATGACGACGACGTCGGCCTCGAGTCCCGTCACGGCCGAGGGCGTCGCGACGAGCACGGCGTCGTCGCCGCGCAGCGGTGCGAGCAGGTCGTCGCCCACATCGCTGTCGAGCACGCGCGCGAGGAACGACTCGACCGTGGCATCGGGCACCGTGTCGACGATCGTCGCCGCGGCCGTGAACAGGGCGACGACGGCGTCGAGCGCGCGATTGGCCTCGGCCGCCGCGACCCCGAACCCGCTCGCCTCGCGCTGCCAGGTCTCGGCGACGTGCGACTCGCTCCACGCGAGCCAGAGCAGCTCGTCGACCGTGGCTCCGGCCGCGTGCCGCTCGCCGATCGACGCGAGGGTGCGTGCGAGCCGCGCCGCGCGGCGGGCGATGCGGTGGTCGATCGTGGCGAGGCGGTCGGGCGCGGTGAGGGCATCCACCAGCAGCTCGTCGGCCGTGCGGTCGCCCTCCCCCGCTAGCTCTTCGGCGCGCAGCGCCCGGCGCAACCGCCGCAGGCCGACGCGGTCGAGGCCGCCGAGCGGGCCGAGCAGCAGCTCGGTCGCGGCCGCGGCGTCGAGCGGCGCGCGCCCGACCCCGACATCGACATGGCGGATGAGGGCACGGGCCGCCGGATGCTCGCGCAACGGCCTGCCCGCCGCCGTCGACTGCACCGGCACCTCGGCCTGGCCGAGCGCCCGCACGATGCCCGGAACCATCGTGCCGCTGCGCACGATCACGGCCATGCGGCCGTAGGGCACGCCGTCGAGCAGGTGCCGCTCGCGCAGCAGGTCGGCGACGAGCGCGCGCTCGCGCGTGGGATTGGGCGCCTCGAGCGCGACGAGCGGGCCGCCCCAGTCGGCGGGGATCGCTCGCGGGTCGGCGGCCGCCTCGCCCGGCCGGTCGCCCGCCGCGTCGCCCGGCACCCCGCTCGGAGCCTCGCCCAACACCTCGACCGCGACGGCCTTGCGCTGCGTGCCCGCGGCGGCCGCGCCGATGCGCTGCGTCACGTCGGCGGCGAGCCCGCGCAGCGCCGCACCGTGCCGGTGCACGAGCGGCAGCACGATGGGTCGCGACTCGCGCCAGCCGAGCTCGGCCGGCAGGTGCGCAAGGGCTTCGGGCTCGGCGCCGCGGAACGTGTTGGCCGCGAGGTCGGGGTCGCCGAGCGCGATCACGGTGGCCCCGCGGGCCGCGAGCGCCGCGAGCAGGTCGAAGCCGCTCGGCGTCGCGTCGTGGGCGTCGTCGAGCACGACGAGGCGGGGTGGGGGCGGCATGCCGTCGACGGGGTCGCGCACGAGACCCACGGCCGCGCGCACGAGCTCGGCCGGGTCGAGCTGCCCGGGGCGCGATGCCCCGAGGATGCGCCGGTACTCGTCGACGAAGTCGGCGATCGCGGCCCACGCGGGCAGGGCCCGCTCGCGCGCCGCCGCGCGCAGGCGATCGGTGCTCCAGCCGTGCTCGCTCAGGCGCGCGATCGCGTCGCGCAGCTCGGTGCGGAAGGCCGGCAGCCGTCGCACCTCGGGACCGAGGTGATCGGGCCACGCCGGGCCCGACGCGGCATCGGCGCCGAGGATGGCCTCGAGCTCGGAGCGATCGAGCAGCTCGGCGAGGTCGGCGTCGTGGTCGGCTCCGCTCAGCAGGCGCGGCTCGGCGAGCCCGCCCAGCCGGTGGGATGCCGTGACGACCGAGAAGGCGTACGCCGCGATCGAGCGGGCGAGCGGGCCGGGGAGCGCGCCGGGGAGCGCGCCGGGCGACGGCGTCGCCAGACGCAGCGCCAGACGGTCGCGCAGCACCGTCGCCGTGCGGCGCGAGGGCGTGAGCACGAGCACGCTCGCGGGGTCGAGGCCGTCGTCGAGCACGGCGGCCGCCACGAGCTCGACCACCGCCGTGGTCTTGCCCGACCCCGGCGCGCCGAGCACGATCGCGCCGGGCGTGCGCCGAGCATCCAGCACCTGGCGCTGGCCCTCGTCGAGCACCACGGCCGAGGCCGCGACGCGGGGCGGCGCGGCGTCGAAGGTGGTCACGCGCCCACGCTACCGGCGCGCGCCGACAGCGCGGCAGGGCGGGAACACCGCCCGGTGCGCCCTCAGTGAACACGGCGGAAGCCCCGGGAGCCGCCGGGTACGCTGACGATCGTGGACATTCGCATCGGTATTCTCAACAGCCCCCGCGAGCTCGCCTTCGAGACCTCGGAGTCGGCCGCCGACATCACGGCCGCCATCACGGCCGCCATGGAGAAGGGCGCGCCCGTCGTCAGCCTGACCGACAGCAAGGGCAAGCAGTACCTCGTGCCGACCGCCGCGATCGGCTACGTCGAGATCGGCAGCGACTCGGCGCGCCGCGTCGGCTTCGTCGGCTAGCAGCACCCCTCCGCGCAGCGGGTACGCTCGCAGGCATGGAACTGCTCTTCGTCACGGTCATCGGCGCCGCGCTCTCGCTCGGCGTGCGCTACCTCGCGCCCGGTCGTCAGACGCACGGCCTGCTGCTCGTGCCGCTCGCCGGCGCCGCCGCGACCGCCGCGATCTGGGCCATCTGCGTCTGGATCGGCCTGCCCTTCGACGGCGGCTGGATCTGGGTCATCGCGCTCGTCGGCGGCCCGCTCGTCGCCCTCGCGATCGCCCTCGTGCTGCCGAAGCGCCGCGAGCAGGCCGACGCCGAGCTGCTAGACCGCCTCATGAAGCCGAGCGCGCCCGCCAAGGTCTGACCCTGGGTTCTCTCACCCGGGGTTCGGGATGCTGGGCGCTAGCCCGCGAGCGCCCGCACGGCCACGCCGCCGAGGCTGATGAGCGTCACGGCCGCGAGCGCGATCATCATGATCGAGTAGTCCCGGCGCAGCACGGCGGCGAGCGCCGACACGATGACGCCCGCGCTCATGACGACGACGAACACGAGCACGGGAACCCGCACGGCCTCATCGAGCCCCCACGCGCCGCTCGCCCACGCGAGGCCGCTCTGCACGAGCTGCAGGGCCGCGCCCGCGCCGAGCATCCCGAAGCCCCACCAGCCCAGTCGGGTGCGGGGGAGGGTGCGGAAGCCACCGGCGGGCTGCGTCGTCGACACGGATGCGCCTACGCCGTGAGCCCGAGGCGGTCCATGCGGCGGGTGTGCTCCGCGATGAGCTCGGTGAAGACGGGCTCGATCTGCGCCTCGTCCTTCGAGCGATCGCCGTGCAGCACGAGCGCCGAGCGGGCCTGCAGCATCGTGTCGCCCACGAGTCGCCGGCACCACAGCGCCAGACGCGACGAGAGCGCGGGGTTCGCGGCGATCGCGCGCTCGATGATGCGGTGCACGGGGCCCTCGAGGTCGCCGGCCGAGAGCGCCGCGACGACGCGCCCGCGCAGGTCGCCCGGCAGGCCCGCGGCGAGGCGCACCCAGAAGTCGGTGAGGAAGCCGATCGTGACGTGCGCGCTCGCGACCTGCTCGTACCAGGCGCCGCCCTGCGTGCGCCGCTCGAACTCCTCGACGCCCTCGAGGTGCGGCTGCATGACGTCGGTCTTGTCGAGCTGGTGGCGCTCGAGCTCGGCGACGATGCCCTGGTAGCGCTCGAGCGCGACCGCCGAGACGCGCGCGAGGGCATCCTTATCGGCCACGCGAGGGGCGTTCGACATGGCGGTCGTGAGCTGCTCGATGAAGACGAGGTGTAGCGCGGCGCAGTGCCCGAGGAACACATCGGGGCTCGGGGCGAGCTCGCCCAGGTCGACGCGCAGGGCCGCGGCGGCGGTGTCGCGCGGGGTCAGGGTCGGCGCCTCGACGCGAGGGCGCTGCCGTCTGAACCACGAAGCCACGGGCTCAGCCTAGGCGATGGCCCCGGCGAGCGGCGCCCGGCGGCTAAACTGGCCTTCTCTTCTATATAACGACAGGCGACACACCACCGTGACTTTCACTGACTTGGGCATCGAGCCCGACATGGTCGAGGCTCTCGCGGCGAAGGGCATCATCGAGCCCTTCCCGATCCAGGAGCAGACCATCCCCCTGGCCCTCAGCGGTCAAGACATCATCGGCCAGGCCAAGACCGGCACCGGCAAGACCTTCGGCTTCGGCCTGCCGCTCATCCAGCGCCTCGGCCTGCACCCCGAGCCGGGCGTCAAGGCGCTCGTCGTCGTGCCCACGCGCGAGCTGTGCGTGCAGGTGACGGAAGACCTCGAGACGGCCGCGATCAACCGCGACGTCAAGATCGTCTCCATCTACGGCGGCAAGGCCTACGAGGGCCAGATCGAGCAGCTCAAGGCGGGTGCGCAGATCGTCATCGGCACCCCCGGCCGCCTCCTCGACCTCGCGAGCCAGCGCCTGCTCTCGCTCGCCAACGTCGAGGTGATGGTGCTCGACGAGGCCGACAAGATGCTCGACCTCGGCTTCCTGAGCGACATCGAGAAGCTCTTCGCGCAGACCAAGCCGACGCGCCACACGATGCTGTTCTCGGCGACCATGCCCGGCCCGATCGTCGCGCTCGCGCGGCGCTTCATGTCGAAGCCCATCCACATCCGCGCGACCGACCCCGACGAGGGGCTCACGCAGGCGAACATCAAGCACGTCGTCTACCGCGCGCACGCCCTCGACAAGGACGAGGTCGTGGGGCGCATCCTGCAGGCCGAGGGCCGCGGCAAGACCGTCATCTTCACGCGCACGAAGCGCGCCGCCGCCAAGCTCGTCGAAGAGCTCAACGACCGGGGCTACAACGCCGCGGCCGTGCACGGCGACCTCAACCAAGAGCAGCGCGAGCGCGCCATGGCGGCCTTCAAGGCGGGCAAGAAAGACATCCTCATCGCGACGGACGTCGCGGCGCGCGGCATCGACGTCAACGACGTGACGCACGTCATCAACCACACGGTTCCGGATGACCACGACACGTACCTCCACCGTGCGGGCCGCACGGGCCGCGCCGGCAAGACCGGCATCGCCGTGACCTTCGTCGACTGGGCCGACATGCACAAGTGGGCGCTCATCAACCGCGCGCTCGAGATGAACCAGCCCGAGCCGGTCGAGACCTACAGCTCGTCGCCGCACCTCTACACCGACCTCGACATCCCCGCGGGCTCGAAGGGCCGCCTCAAGGCGACCCCCATCCCCCGCGTCGAGAAGGAGGCCTCGCACCCGCCGCGCGAGCGCAGCCGCTCCGGTGGCCAGGGCTCCAGCACCTCTGGCGGGCGGACGGGCGGGCGCTCGGGGGGCCAGGGCTCTGGTGGCCAGAGCACGGGCGGCCAACGGTCGAGCGACTCGGCGGCCGCGGGCGAGCCCCGCGCCGAGGGCTCGGGCGCCCCGCGCCGGCGCCGTCGTCGTCGCACGGGCGGCTCGGGCGGAGCATCCGGGGCCGCCGCCGGCGCAGCCGAGTAATCAGCCTCTCGCGCTGAGCGCGACGGAGGAGCAGACTGGGGCGATCGGCCGCGCAGCCGCTCGACCGAGACTGCGATCGGAGGTCGTCATGACCCGCTCCGCCGCCCTGCTCCTCGCCGTCGTCGCCTCGACGATGCTGCTGACCGCGTGCTCGGTCGACCCCGGCTCGGGTGACGCACCACTGCCTCCCGCACCGGAGGAGTCGGAGCCGCAGCAGCCGATCGACGGGGTCGGCGACACCGACTGCGTCGTCGGCCGGTGGGGCCTCGAGGTCGTCGACTACCGCCTGCAGTCGGAGGCCTATCTGCTGGGCCTCGGCGTGCCCATCACCGAGTTCGACATGGTGGGCGGGCAGACGCTCACGATCACGGAAGACGGCCTGCTCGCCGTCGAGACCAACCTCACCGTGCCGATCAGCGTGACGACCGTCGAGTCGGCCTCGGCCGAGTGGGGGTGGGATGCCACGAGCCCGAGCGGCGGCATGCTCGAGATCGCCGAGTGGCAGATCGTCGACTCGAGCAGCGTCGGCGAGGGCCTCGATGTCGCGCCGCCGCGCTTCGAGGGCGACGACGCCTTCCTGCTCGTCGACTGCGACGCCCAGACCATGCTGCTGCAGGGCGGCGGGCCGCTCAGCGCCCTCTTCGAACGGCTCTGAGCCGGGCATCCCGCCATCGGGAATGACGGCCCGCAGGAGTAGGTTGGGTTCCCTATGCCTGCCACCACCACCACCGCGCCGCTCGACGCCGCCGCGCTCGCGACCCGCAACCGCCTCGTCATCGGGCTGCTGCTCGGGTCGGC
>LNFD01000346.1 GCA_001464255.1 Actinomycetales bacterium Ga0077552
TCGCCGACGGCCGCATCTTCGATGCCGAGCTCGTCGGCAGCGACCCGATCGCCGACCTCGCGGTCGTGAAGCTCGAGGGGGCCTCGGGCCTGCCGACCATCGAGTTCGCCGATTCCGACGCGCTCAACGTGGGCGACCGCACGGTCGTCATCGGGGCTCCGCTCGGCCTCGCCGGCTCGGTCTCGAATGGCATCGTCTCGGCCCTCAACCGCTCGATCACCGTGCGCTCGTCGGCCGTGCCCGAGCAGCAGGTCGAGCAGGCCCAGCCCGACGACAGCGGCGAGGCGCCCTTCGACTTCTGGGACTTCGATGTGCCCGGCACCGAGCCCGCCGAGCCGCGCCCGCTGACCTCGGGCACCGTCTCGCTGCCCGTCATCCAGACCGACGCCGCGATCAACCCCGGCAACTCGGGCGGCGCCCTGCTCGACGACGAGGGCCGGCTCATCGGTATCGTCGTCGCGATCGCGACGGCGGGCGGCGGCAGCGGCCAGTCGGGCAGCATCGGCGTCGGCTTCTCGATCCCGTCGAACTTCGCGCAGCGCATCGCGACCGAGCTCATCGAGACGGGCTCGGCGAGCCACGGCCTGCTCGGCGCGAGCGTCACCGACTCGCTCAACGACGCCGAGAGCACGGTCGTCGGCGCCCTCGTCGACAGCGTGCTGCCGGGCGGCGCGGCCGAGGTCGCGGGCCTGCGCCCCGGCGACGTCATCACGACCTTCAACGGCGTGCCGATCACGGGCAGTGTCGACCTCACCGCCCAGGTGCGGGTGCTGCCCGCGGGGGCGAGCGCGTCGCTCACCTACGTGCGCGGCGGCGAGGTGCAAGAGGTCACCGTCACCCTCGGCGAGCTGCCGTAGCCCGGTCGGCGGCGGGCCGCTCTCACGAGCCCGCCGCCGCCGTTCCGGCCCCGCCGAGGCACTAGCCTCGACGCTATGGGTCAGCCCGCGACGACGCACCCCGGCGTCAGCTACGTCATGCCGGTGTACAACGAGGCGGCCTACATCGACGACGCGATCGAGAGCGTGCTCGCGCAGCAGTACGCGGGCGAGCGCGAGCTTGTCGTCGTGCTCGGCCCCTCGACCGACGGCACGACCGAGCGCGTGCACGCGCGCGCGGCGGAGGATGCCCGCATCCGCATCGTCGAGAACCCCCAGCTGTCGATCCCGCTCGGCCTCAATCTGGGCATCCGCGCCGCCGCCCACGACGTGATCGTGCGGGTGGATGCTCACACCGAGCTCCCCGCCGACTACACGGCCCTCGGGGTGGCGACGCTGCAGCGCACCGGCGCCGCGAGCCTCGGAGGGCTCATGGTCGCGACCGGCCGCGGGCGGCTGCAGTCGGCCGTGGCGCGCGCCTACAACAGCCGGTTCGGGCTCGGGGGCGGGGCGTACCACGGCGGAGCATCCCAGGGCCCTGCCGAGAGCGCCTACCTGGGCATCATGCGCCGCGGCCCGCTCGAGCGGGTCGGCCTCTACGACGAGGGCCTCAAGCGCGGCGAGGACTGGGAGCTCAACCTGCGGCTGCGGGAGGCGGGCCACCTCGTGTGGTTCGACCCCGCGCTGCGCGTCGCGTACTGGCCGCGCGACACCTGGGGCAAGCTCGCCCGCCAGTTCACTGCGACGGGCATCTGGCGCGGCGAGCTCGTACGTCGGCTCGGCGGCCGCAACTCGCTGCGATACTTCGCCCCGCCCGCGCTGGTGCTCGCGAGCGCGCTCAGCGCCGTGCTGCTCGTGCTCGAGCTCACGGGTGTCGTGAGCGGGCTGGCCGCGTGGCTGCTCTCGCTCGTGTACCTGGGGCCGCTGCTCTACCTCGTGCTGCTCGCGCTGCTGCTCGTCTCGCGGTCGAGCGGGGCGACGGTCGCCGATCGCGCGACGTTCGTCGGTGTGATCGTCGTCATGCACTTCGCCTGGGGAGCCGGCTTCGTGCGCGGCCTGCTCGTGGGCGCGCGCGATGCGGTCGACCGCTCGCGCATCGAGTCGTAGCAGCGGGTCGGCACGCCGATCAGGCCGGGTCGAGCATCCCCTCGGCGATGATGCGCGCGACGACGCGCTCGGCCGCGTGGCCGTCATCGAGCGCGGTGAACCGCTGCCGCCACGTCGCGAGGGCGGGGGATGCCGCTGCCGGCGACGGCGACGCGGCGAGCCGCGCCAGCTCGGCGAGCAGGGCCGCCCGGCTCTCGGTGACCGCGACGGGCGCCTCGGCCAGCAGATCGAAGTAGAAGCCGCGCAGCTCGCGCTCGTAGTGGGCACGGTCAGGAGTGAAGAGCACGAGGGGCGTGGGCGTCGCCGTGACGTCGAACATGAGCGAGCTGTAGTCGGTCACGACGACGTCGGCCGCGAGCAGCAGCCCGGCCATGTCGGGGTAGGTGGTGACGTCGATGAGCCCGTCGACGGCGAGGTCGCGACCGTGCCGCAGCGTGCGGCTGTGCCCGCGCACGAGTACGACGTGCTCGCCCGGCAGCGCGGCGAGCGCGGCGGGCAGGCTCGGCAGATCGAGGTAGTCGACCATCTGCGCGGTGTCGTCGCGCCACGTCGGGGCGTAGAGCACCGCGCGCTGCTCGGGGCGCAGCCCGAGGCGTGAGCGCACGGCCTGCCGCACCTCCGGGTCGGCCGCGACGAGCACGTCGTTGCGCGGGTAGCCCTCGACCCAGATCGGCCCGCGGAAGGCGTACGCGCGCCGGAGGATCTCGGCCGCGTAGTCGTTCTGCGCGAGCAGGGCATCCCACCGCCGGCTCTCGCGGCGCACGGCGATGCGCGTGCGCAGGCCCACGCCCTCGCGATCGAGCGCGAGGCGCTTGAGCATCGTGCCGTGCCAGGTCTGCAGCACGCGCTGGTGGGGGCGGGGCATCCACCGCTTGCGCAACCAGTCGTTGACGACGAGCAGGCGGGCATCCGCGCGCACGCGCCACCACTCGGTCGAGCCCTCGACGATCGCGACGGCGCCCTCGGGCACGGCGATCGAGCGGTCGACGACCGACCAGTAGCGCGTCACATCCGGGCGCACGCGCGCGAGCTCGCGGTCGATCGCGAGCGGGTTACACGCGACCGTCTGGCTGTAGAAGCTCTCGAAGAACACGGCGTTCTCGGGGGTCGCGGCGCGGCGGCGGCGGTACGCGGCCTCGAGGCGCTTCTGGGCGGATGCTCCGCGCTCGTCGTCGGCGAGCGGCGCCGCGACGCGCAGCACGAGGGTTCCGGCGTCGGCCCGCAGCTCGGCGCGCAGCAGGGGCGAGCGGAAACCGGGGTCGAGCTGGGTCGCCACCTCGGCGCGCGCGCTCGCGCGCACATCGCCCTCGAGGGTCACCTCGAGCCGGTAGTCGTCGCTGCGCGGCGGCAGGCCCTCGGCCCCCCAGCGCTCGTCGAACAGCGAGGCGCCCGCGGTGAACTCGTCGCGCACCTGCGACACGGCGAGCTCGATCGTCTGCCGGGGGCCGACCAGCGCGAGGCGCGCGATCGGCGTGGGTGTCGTGCCGCGCAGGCTCACGGCGTGGTCATCGAGCTCGGCGTCCGTGATGACGAGCCGGCGCCGCGCGGCCGGGGGAGTAGGAGCCGCGGGTGCGTTTGCCGCGGTCTCGCCGAGCAGGCCGAGCACGGCGTCGAGCACGCGCTCGGTCGCGCGCCCGTCGAGGTGGTCGACGACCTCGTCGCGCAGCCACGCGGCGTGCGCGAGCGACTCCGTGCGCGCCGGGCCGTCGACGAGCACGGCGTCGAGCCGCTCGAGGGTCTCGGCCCAGGTCGTCGCGGGCTCGCCGCCGCTGAACTCGCGGTACGGCTGGTAGAGCCCACGGGTGGCGAGGTACTGCGCCAGGTCGGGG
>LNFD01000347.1 GCA_001464255.1 Actinomycetales bacterium Ga0077552
ACTCTCGACGTTGCTGCTCTCGATCGAGCTGATCGGGGTCGCCCTCACGGTCACGGTGCTCACGGCGATGGGCGGCGGCCCGTTCGCCGTCTACGCGGGCGACGGCTCGCGCACGACGATCGAACTCATCCAGCTCTTCTTCATCGTCAATGCGACCGCCGCGCTCTACGTCTCGGCGGCCCGCAACGAGTGGGCCAACGTCGTGACGCAGCTCGAGGCGCGGCAGGCCCTGCTGCGCGGCAGCATCGTGAGCGCCGACACGGGCATCTTCATCGGCGAGCGGCTCGACTCGGGCCGCATCCGCATCGTGGGGGTCACCACCGTCGCCCTCGAGGCGCTCGGCTGGGACGACCTGCCCGGGGAGTGGGAGAACCGCCTGCTCTCGGCGC
>LNFD01000348.1 GCA_001464255.1 Actinomycetales bacterium Ga0077552
CGAGCTCGTGCGCGGTGCGCGCCGCTACGACGTCGACGTCGCGACCTACTCGCAGGCCGGCGGCCGCCCGATTGTGACGATCATCTTCACGGATGTCACGGCGCGCGATCGGCGTGAGCGACTGGCCCTCGAGACGGCCGACGAGCTGCGCGAGCTCAACCGGCAGAAAGACGACTTCATCGCCTCGGTGAGCCACGAGCTGCGCACGCCCGTGACGAGCATCCTGGGCTTCGCCGAGCAGCTCACGGAGGACGAGCCGGATGGCGATACCCGTCTCGCGGGCCGCATCATCTACCGCAACGCGCGCCGCCTGGCCGACGTCATCGAGGACGTGCTGGAGCTCAGCAGCTTGACGGCGGCCGAGGCGGCGACCCGGCCCGCGATCGCGGTCGACGCGCGGCGCCTCGTCGCGGAGTGCGTGGAGGACGCGACGGGGCTCGTGTCGCCCAACCGTGACGTGCGGGTCGATCTGCGCCTGCCCGATCACCCGGTCACGATCATCGGGGTCGAGCAGGATCTCGCCCGCGTCTGCGCCAACCTGCTCTCGAACGCGATCAAGTTCAGCCCCGCGGGCGGCACCGTGACGGTGACGCTCGTCGACGAGGGCGAGTCGATCGAGCTGCGCATCGTCGACGAGGGGCCGGGCATCCCGCTCGCTGACCAGGACGCCGTGTGGGATCGCTTCTACCGCGTGCAATCGGCGCGGCACAGCGATGTGCCCGGCACGGGCCTCGGCCTGCCGATCGTGCGCGCGCTCGTGCAGCAGCGCATCGGCGGCGAGGTGTCGCTGCACTCCGACGGCGAGCACGGCACGACGGCGGTCGTGCGCGTGCCGCGGCGGCCGGAGGCTCAGGCGGCCGAGGTCTCCGGCGCGTAGTCGCCGGGCCAGGCGGCGAGCTGCCACCCGATCCACGGGCTGAAGGCGAAGGGCGCGGCGGCGACGGCGGCCCGCAGCTCGGCGGGGTCGAGCCACGCCCACTCGGCGACCTCGTCGGCGGCGGGCGAGAGCTCGCCCGAGGCGCGCGCAGTGAACACGGGGCAGATCTCGTTCTCGACGATGCCCGAGGCGTCGACGGCGCGGTAGCGGAACTCGGGCAGGGCGACGCGCACGTCGACGAGCGTGAGGCCCAGCTCGCGCTCGGCGCGGCGCACGATCGCCTGCGCCATGTCCTCCCCCGGTGCGGGATGCCCGCAGAACGAGTTCGTCCACACCCCCGGCCACGTCTTCTTGCCGAGTGCGCGGCGGGTCACGAGCACGCGCCCGGCGTCGTCGAACACGTGGCACGAGAACGCCAGGTGCAGGGGCGTCTCGGTCGTGTGCACGGTCGCCTTCGGGGCGGTGCCGACGACGGAGCCGTCGTCGGCGAGGAGGACGACGGTTTCAGGGGATTCGCTCATGGGCCGGGGTAGTCTGCTCGGGTGAAGAGGAACGACCTGGAGGCAGTCGCAGAGTCGCGAGCGGCCATGGTCGACGCTGTGCTGGAGCGCTTCTTCAGCCTATCCAAGAAGCGCGCGGCCCCCCTCGGCCAGCACTACGAGCACCTCTGGGGCCTGCTCGAGCGCAACACCCAGGGCGGCAAGCGCTTCCGGCCCCGCATGGTCATGGCCGCCTACGCCGGCCTGGGCGGTTCCGACATGGATGCCGCGGCCTACGTGGGAGCGAGCTTCGAGCTGCTGCACACCGCCCTCATCGTGCACGACGACGTGATCGATCGCGATTTCGTGCGGCGGGGCATCCCGAACATCTCGGGCGCGTACCGCGACCACGCCGTCGACCGGGGCGTGAGCGTCGAGATCGCCGAGCACCGCGGGGTCTCGGCCGCCGTGATCGCGGGCGACCTCGCGCTCTTCAACGCCTACCGCCTCATCGACAAGAGCGGGGTCGGCTCGCCCCTGCGTGAGCGCCTGCTCGACGTGCTCGACGAGGCGATGTTCGCGAGCGCCGCGGGCGAGCTCATCGATGTCGACTTCTCGATCGACCCCGATATGCCGCTCGTCGACGACATCCTCACGATGGAGCGCCTCAAGACCGCGGTGTACTCGTTCGAGACGCCGCTGCAGGCCGGGGCCATTCTCGCGGGAGCGAGCGAGCAGACCGTCGAGTCGCTCGGCGACTTCGGCCGCGACATCGGCATCGCCTACCAGATCGTCGACGACGTGCTCGGCGTCTTCGGCGAGGAGGAGGCGACGGGCAAGACCACGATCGGCGACCTGCGCGAGGGCAAGCGCACGGTCATGATCGCCTTCGCGTGCTCGACGCCCGCGTGGGCGCGACTGTGCGACCTCATCGGCAAGGCCGACCTGAGCGTCGACGAGGCCGACGAGGCCCGATCGCTGCTCATCGAGTGCGGCGCCCGCGCCTTCGCCGACGACCTCGCCCGCGGCTACGCCAACCGGGCGCTCGCGCGCCTGGCCGAGCCGCACATCCCCTCCTCCCTGCGCGACGAGCTGCACCCCGTCGCCGAGACCGTGCTGAAACGGGTGCGATGAACCGCCTGAGCCTGTACGACCGCGTCGCCGACGAGACGGCCGGGGTCGTCATCCGCCGCTACTCGACGTCGTTCGGCCTCGCCTCGCGCTTGCTCGACGCGAGCGTGCGCCAGCACGTCGAGAACATCTACGCGCTCGTGCGCGTGGCCGACGAGATCGTCGACGGGGGTGTCGCCGAGGCGGGCCTCGACGCCGTGCACGCCGCGCGGTACCTCAACGAGTTCGAGGCCGAGACGAACGCCGCGATGCAGTCGGGCTACTCGACCAACCTCGTCGTGCACGCCTTCGCCCGCACGGCGCGCGAGGTCGGCTTCGGGGAGGAGCTCACCGAGCCCTTCTTCCACTCGATGCGCATGGATCTCACCGACACCGAGCACGATCAGGGGAGCTTCGAGCGCTACGTCTACGGCTCGGCCGAGGTCGTCGGCCTCATGTGCCTCCGGGCGTTCGTTCAGGGGATGGACATCGACGACGAGCAGAATGAGCGCCTGGTCGCCGGTGCGCGCGCCCTCGGAGCGGCCTTCCAGAAGGTCAACTTCCTGCGCGATCTCTCGGCCGACTTCGAGACGCTCGGCCGCAGCTACTTCCCCGGCGTGAGCGTGGATTCGTTCACGGAGGAGGACAAGGTGCGGTTGCTCGACGACATCGACGCCGACCTGCGCGTCTCGGCCGCCGTGATCCCCGAGCTGCCGAAGGGCAGCCGCCGCGCGGTCGCGCTCGCCCAGGGGCTCTTCGCCGAGCTCTCGGTGCGGCTGCGACGCACGCCGGCGAGCTCGCTCATCCGGGCCCGCGTGCGCGTGCCCGACCCCGTCAAGGCCCGCATCGCGCTCGGCGCGCTCGCCGGCCGCACGCCCCGCCCGCGCACGATCGCGGGCGCATCCTCGATCGGAGCCTCAGCATGAGCCGCGTCCTCGTCATCGGTGGAGGGATCGCGGGCCTCGCGAGCGCGGCGCTGCTCGCGCGCGACGGCCATGAGGTGACCCTCGTCGAGAAGCAGCCCGAGGTCGGGGGCCGCGCCGGCTCGTGGGAGAAAGACGGCTTCCGCTTCGACATGGGCCCCTCGTGGTACCTCATGCCCGAGGTGTTCGACCACTTCTTCAAGCTGTGCGGCACGAGCGCGGCCGAGCAGCTGCAGCTCGTGCAGCTCGACCCCGGCTACCGCGTCATCACGCAGGGCTTCGACACCCCCACCGACATCGCCGCCTCGCGCGCTGAGAACGTCGCGCTCTTCGAGTCGATCGAGCCCGGCGCGGGCGCGAAGCTCGAGGCCTACCTCGACTCGGCTCTCGACACCTACGAGATGGCCAAGAAGCGCTTCCTCTACACGAGCTTCGCCTCGTTCGGCCCGCTGCTGCGCGGCGACGTGCTCGTGCGCACGGCCAAGCTCGTCAAGATGCTGCTGCAGAACCTCGACGACTACGTGGGCCGGCGATTCCGCGACCTGCGCCTGCGGCAGATCCTCGGGTACCCCGCGGTCTTCCTCGGCTCGTCGCCCTTCCTGACCCCGAGCATGTACCACCTCATGTCGCACCTCGACCTGACCGACGGCGTGCTCTACCCGATGGGCGGCTTCACGCGCCTCATCGAGCGCATCGCCGCGGTGACCGAGGAGCAGGGCGTGAGCATCCGCACCTCGTCGCCCGTCGCGCGCATCATCGTGGACCCGGCCACCAAGAAGGCGACGGGAGTGGAGCTCGAGGGTGGCGACATCATCGAGGCCGACATCGTCGTCTCGGCCGCCGACCTGCACCACACCGAGACGCAGCTGCTGCCTGCCGAGCTGCAGACCTACCCGCAGTCGTACTGGGACAAGAAGACCGCGGGCCCGAGCGCTCTGCTGATGTACCTCGGCGTGAAGGGCGAGCTGCCGCAGCTCGAGCACCACACGCTGCTCTTCACGGCTAACTGGCGCGAGAACTTCGAGTCGATCTTCGGCCCGCGGCCGACCCTGCCCGACCCGGCGTCGCTCTACATCTGCAAGCCGAGCGGCATCGACCCCTCGGTCGCGCCCGAGGGCCACGAGAACGTCTTCGTGCTCGTTCCCGCACCCGCCGATCTCTCCTTTGGGCGCGGCGACGTCGACGGCGACGGCGACACCCCGCTCGAGGTCTACGGCGACCGCATCGTCGCGCAGATCGCCGAGTGGGCCACGATTCCTGACCTCGCCGAGCGCATCGTCGTGCGGCGCACTTACGGGCCCGGCAACTTCAACGACGACCTCAACGCCTGGCGCGGCACCGCCCTCGGGCCGGCGCACATCCTGTCGCAGAGCGCGTTCTTCCGCGCGGGCAACGTATCGAAGAAGGTCAGGGGCCTCTACTACGCGGGCGGCTCGACCATCCCCGGCATCGGCCTGCCGATGTGCCTCATCAGCGCCGAGATCCTCGTCAAGCGCCTGCGCGGCGACACCTCGACGGGCCCGCTGCCCGAGCCGCTCGAGCGCACGGTGCACGCCGACCCCGCCGCGGCCGCTGCCTGACGGTCTGCCCGAGCGATGTCCCTGGTGAACTTCGCCTACCTCGCGGCGCTCGCCGTGTCCCTCACGGGCATGGTGCTGCTCGACCGTCGCTTCGGGCTGTTCTTCTGGCGCGACGCACGCCGGGCGGCGATCGTCCTGCCGCTGGGCGTCGTGTTCTTCCTCGTGTGGGACCTCGGCGGCATCCTGCTCGGCATCTTCTTCCGCGGGCAGACCGACTTCATGACGGGGCTGCTCATCGGCCCCGAGCTGCCGATCGAGGAGGTCTTCTTCCTCACCCTGCTCTGCTACAACACGATGAACGCCTACACGGCGGCGGGTGACTGGTTCGACGGCCGGTGGTCGCGCCGGGCATCCACCGCCTCGATCGACGAGGGGGCGGCGGGATGACCTACACCCTCCTCAACGTCGTCTTCCTCGCCGTCGTCGCTCTCGTCGCCATCGCGGCCGTCGTCGTGCGCCGCGCCCCGCGCTGGCGCGCGGTGGGGCTCGCCGCCGTGCTGCTGCTCACCCTCACGGCGATCTTCGACAACGTCATCATCGGCACCGGACTCGTGGCCTACGACGACAGCCTCATCAGCGGGCTGCGCATCGGGCTGGCCCCGATCGAGGACTTCGCCTACACGGTCGCGGCCCTCGTGCTGCTGCCCGCGGTGTGGGAGCTGCTGCGCCGCTCGCCCAGCCGCCATGATGGGGAACCGTGAGGACCCTCGGTCAGCTGCTCGTCAGCTCGCGCCCCCTGAGCTGGATCAACACGGCGTTCCCCTTCGCGGCCGCGTACCTGCTGACGACGGGCCGCATCGATGCGGCCTTCATCATCGGCACGATCTACTTCCTCATCCCGTACAACCTCGCGATGTACGGCATCAACGACGTCTTCGACTACGAGAGCGACCTGCGCAACCCGCGCAAGGGCGGCGTGGAGGGGGCGCTGCTCGATCCGAGCATCCACCGCACGACGCTGTGGGCCGCGGTCATCACGAACGTGCCGTTCCTCGTCGCCCTGGTGGCGCTCGGCTCGCCGGTGTCGTGGCTCGTGCTCGCGGTCAGTGTCTTCGCGGTGATCGCCTACTCGGCGAAGGGGCTGCGCTTCAAAGAGAAGCCCGTGCTCGACTCGATCACCTCGTCGACGCACTTCGTGAGCCCCGCCGTCTATGGCCTCGTGCTCGCGGGCGCGGTGTTCACGCCCGCGCTGTGGCTCATCCTCATCTCGTTCTTCCTGTGGGGCATGGCCTCGCACGCGTTCGGCGCGGTGCAAGACGTCATCGCCGACCGCGAGGGCGGCCTCGCCTCGATCGCGACCGTCATCGGCGCGCGGGCGACGACGCGCCTCGCGGTGGCGGCCTACGCGCTCGCGGGCCTGCTGCTGCTCGGCACCGAGTGGCCGGGGCCGCTCGCGCTGCTCGCGGCGGTGCCCTACGTCGTCATCGTCGCGCGGTTCTGGATGATCACCGACGAGACCGCCGAGACGGCCAACCGCGGCTGGCGTCGCTTCCTGCTGCTCAACTTCGTCGCCGGGGCGATCGTGACGATGCTCATGATCTACTGGGCGATCAACCGCTGAGCCTGACCGCTACAGCCCGCCCGCGAGCCCGATCGCGACGAGCAGCAGCACGGGCGCGAGGCCCAGCACGATGCTCACGCCGAGCGCGAGCGTCGCGATCGCGC
>LNFD01000349.1 GCA_001464255.1 Actinomycetales bacterium Ga0077552
CAGGCCGTTCTCGCGCGCGTACTGCCGCGCCTGCTTCTCGGCGTCGTACTTCGTATACGCGTCCACGATGCGGCCGACGAGCGAGTGGCGCACGACGTCCTCCGAGGTCAGCCGCGCGAAGTGGATGTCGTCGATGTCGTCGAGCACGCGCGTCACGAGCTGCAGGCCGCTCGCGCCCGTCGGCAGGTCGATCTGCGTGATGTCGCCCGTGACGACGATCTTCGAGCCGAAGCCGAGGCGCGTGAGGAACATCTTCATCTGCTCGGGGCTCGTGTTCTGCGCCTCGTCGAGCACGATGAACGCGTTGTTGAGCGTGCGGCCGCGCATGTAGGCGAGTGGGGCGACCTCGACGACGCCGCTCGCGAGCAGCTTGGGCACGAGCTCCGGGTCCATCATCTCGTTGAGCGCGTCGTAGAGCGGCCGCAGGTAGGGGTCGATCTTGTCGGTGAGCGTGCCGGGCAGGAAGCCCAGGCGCTCCCCTGCCTCGACGGCGGGGCGCGTCAGGATGATGCGGTCGACCTCCTTGCGCGTGAGCGCCTGCACCGCCTTGGCCATGGCGAGGTAGGTCTTGCCCGTGCCGGCGGGGCCGATGCCGAAGACGATCGTGTGGTCGTCGATCGCGTCGACGTAGGCCTTCTGGCCGAGCGTCTTGGGGCGGATGCTCTTGCCGCGGCTCGTGAGGATCGCCTGGCTCAGCACCTCTGCGGGGCTGCCGGCACCCTGCTCGAGGATGCGGGCCGAGCTCGTCACCTCGACCTCGCCGAGGTCATGCCCGCCACGGACCATGACGAGCAGCTCGTCGACGAGCCGACGGGCCGCGGCCACCTGGGCGGGATCGCCCTCGAGGGTGATCTGGTTGCCGCGGACGTGCACGTCGACGAGCGGGTACTGCTTCTCGACCGTCGACAGCAGGCGGTCGTGCGGGCCGAGCAGCCGCACCATGGCGACGCCGTCGACATCGAGCTGCTCGCGGGCGCGCTCCTCGCGCGCCGAATCGTCAGTGGGCAAGAGACCCTTCCGTCAGGCCCCCCGCGAGCACATGGGCGTGCACGTGGAAGACGGTCTGCCCGGCGTTCGCGCCGGTGTTGAAGACGAGCCGGAAGTGCCCGTCGGCGTGCTCGTTGGCGAGCTGGTGGGCCGTCGCGACCACGTCGGCGAGCAGCGCGGGGTCGCCCGCGGCGAGCTCGGCGACGTCGCGATAGCGCGTGGTCTTCGGCACGACGAGCAGGTGCACGGGCGCCTTCGGCGCGATATCGCGGAACGCGATGACCGTGTCGGTCTCGTGCACGATGTCGGCGGGGATCTCGCGCGCGATGATGCGCGTGAAGATCGACGGCTCGGCGATCGACGGATCGGTGCTGCTCATGCGCCCAGTCTAGAGCGCGGCCCTGAGGCGGCGCCGGGGGTTGCGAAGCGCGGCAGGGCGATACCGCTCACCAGCGGCCGAGGGTGGCCGAGAGCACCGCGATCGCCGCGGGGCCCGCGGTCGAGGTGCGCAGCACGCTCGTGCCGAGGCGCACGCTGCGGGCGCCCGCGGCGAGCAGGGCATCCCGCTCCTCGGGCGCGATGCCGCCCTCGGGCCCGACGACGATGAGCACGTCGCGCGCGCCGAGCTCGGCCGGGGTCAGCGCCGTGAGGGCGTGCTCGCCGGTGGGGTCGAGCACGAGCACGGTCGACTCCGCGACGCGGGCGGCGAGCTGCGCGGTCGTCGCGAGGGGCTCGACCACGGGCATCCACGGGCGAAGCGACTGCTTCGTCGCCTCCCGCGCGATCGTCTGCCAGCGCTCGCGGTTCTTGAGGGCCTTCGCGGCATCCCAGCGCGAGATGCTTCGGGCCGAAGCCCACGGGATCACGCCGTCGACACCCAGTTCGGTCGCGGCCTGCACGGCGAGCTCGTCGCGGTCGCCCTTCGCGAGCGCCTGCACGAGGTGGATGCCCGGCACGGTGCGCTCGTAGCGCTCGACCCGGTCGATCGCGAGCGCGACGTCGCCCGGCTCGACGGCCGTGACGACCCCGAGCACGACGAGCCCCGCGCCGTCGCCCAGCCGCAGCTGCTCGCCGACGCGCACGCGCGACACGGTCGCCGCGTGCCGGGCATCCGCCCCGCGCAGGTGCACGACCGCGTCGCCCGCCCCCGCCTCGGCGGTCGCGAGCTGAGCCGCGAGGGACTCGTCGAGATAGAAGTGGGCCACGTGCTGAGCGACCCCTAGAGGTTGAGGAAGCGGTCGCGCAGCTTGGCGAAGATGCCCTGCTGGAAGGTCGCGAACTGCGGCGGCACGGGCCGGCGGCTCGAGGCGAACTGCCGGATGAGCTCGGTCTCTTTGCTGTTGAGCCGCACGGGGGTGACGACCTGCACACCGATCTTGAGGTCGCCGCGGCCCGAACCGCGCAGGCGCGTGATGCCGCGCTCTTTCACGGTGATGATCTCGGCGCTCTGCGTGCCGGGCTTGATCTCGACAGCGACGTCGCCGTCGAGGCCGGGCAGGGTCACGGTCGTGCCGAGAATGGCGTCGGTCATCTGCACCTCGACCGTGGCGAGCAGATCGTCGCCGTTGCGGCTGAAGGTCTCGTGCGTCGCGACCTTGATCTCGAGGAAGAGGTCGCCGTTGGGACCGCCCGCGGGGCCGACCTCGCCCTGGCCGGGCAGCTGGATGCGCACGCCCGTGTCGACGCCGGCGGGGATGTCGACGGGGATGGCGCGGCGCGCGCGCACGCGGCCCTGGCCGGCGCACGTCGGGCACGGGCTGGGGATGACGGTGCCGTAGCCGCGGCACGTGCCGCACGGGCTTGAGGTGAGCACGTTGCCGAGCAGGCTGCGCACGGTGCGCTGGATCTGGCCCGAGCCGCGGCAGATGTCGCAGGTCTGCGGGCTCGTGCCGGGCGAGCAGCATGAGCCCTCGCACGTCGAGCACAGGATGGCGGTGTCGACCTCGAGCTGCCGCGTCGTGCCGAAGACGATCTCGTCGAGCTCGACCTCGACCCGCAGCAGGGCATCCTGCCCCCGCTCGCGACGGCTGCGCGGCCCGCGCTGCTGCTGGCCACCGCCGAAGAAGGTGTCGAAGATGTCGCCGAAGCCGCCGAATCCGGATGCTCCGCCGAAGCCCCCCGACCCGCCCAGGTCGTACTGCTGACGCTGCTGCGGGTCGCTCAGCACGTCGTAGGCGTGCGTGACCTGCTTGAACCGCTCGGCCGCGTCGGCGCTCGGGTTCACGTCGGGGTGCAGCTCGCGCGCCAGTCGGCGGTAGGCCTTCTTGATGTCGTCGGCGCTCGCCTGCCGGTCGATGCCAAGCACCTCGTAGTGGTCTGCCACTTATTCCTCACCGAGCAGGCGCGAGACGTAGCGGGCTACGGCGCGCACTGCTGCCATGTTGTTCGAGTAGTCCATGCGGGTGGGGCCGAGCACCCCGAGCTTGGCCGTGCTGTCGGTGCCGACGCGGTAGGCGCTCGTCACGACCGCGGTCTCTTTCAGCGCCTCGGCGTTCTCGCGGCCGATGCGGGCGGTCACGCCGTTCTCGTCGACCTGCATCTCGCTGAAGAGCTTGAGCAGCGTCACCTGCTCCTCCAGCGCCTCGAGCACGGGGTAGACGCTGCCCGCGAAGTCGCCCTCGGTGCGCACGAGGTTGGCCGCCCCCGCCATGACGAGGCGATCGGTGCGGTGCGCATCCACGTGCCCCAGCAGGGCTTCGGCCACGACGCCGACGGCCTCGCGGCGGTCGGGCGCGAAGCGCTCGGCGAGCGAGGCGGCCACCTGGGGCACCTCGCTCAGCACCTGGCCGGCGAGCGCCGCGTTGAGCTTCGCCCGCAGCTCGCCGACGAAGGCCTCGTCGGCCTCGAGGGGCAGCTCGATGATGCGCTGGTCGACGCGGCCGCCGTCGGTGATGAACACGGTCATGAGGCGCGTCGCGCTCATCGGCACGAGCTCGATGTGGCGCACGCGCGCGTTGCCGAGCGCGGGGTACTGCACGAGCGCGACCTGGTTCGTGAGGTGCGAGAGCAGGCGCACGGTGCGCGCGAAGACGTCGTCGAGATCGACCGACTGGTCGAGGAAGGCCGCGATCGCCTGGCGCTGCGCGGCGCTGAGGGGCCGCAGGTCGGCGAACTGGTCGACGAAGACGCGGTAGCCCTTGTCGGTGGGCACGCGACCCGACGAGGTGTGCGGCGCCGTGATGAGCTCCTCTTCTTCGAGCAGCGCCATGTCATTGCGGATCGTCGCTGCCGAGACACCGAACTGGTGGCGATCGACGATGGCCTTCGAGCCGACGGGCTCGCGCGAGGCGACGTAGTCGTGCACGATTGCGCGCAGCACGTGCAGGGCGCGTTCCGAGACCATGGCGCTCCTCCCCCCGTCTGTCATCGTCAGTGGGCGACACACTCTGGCACTCGCTCCCACGGACTGCCAATTCTACCCCGCGTTGCGCATCGCTACTCATTGCCTGCGGGATGCTCGGGCGCTAGGTTTGCCTCGTGCTCCACCCCGGGACCAATGTTCGCCGCAGGATCATCGAAAGGCAGTACCCATGACCGACCAGACCCCTCCCCCCGCCGCCCCGCAGCCGGCCGCCCCGCTCACGGAGGCGGAGGACCGCCAGTGGGCGTCGTTCGCGCACCTCGGCGGCGTCATCGGCCTGCTGCCTTCGCTCATCATCTTCCTGGTCTTCAAAGACCGCGGAGCGTTCACGCGCGATGAGTCGAAGGAGGCCCTGAACTTCCAGATCACGATCGTGGGCGTGCAGATCATCGCCTACATCGTGGGCTCGATCCTCGCCGTCATCCTCATCGGCTTCCTGTTCTACTTCGTGGCGTGGGCCGCGTGGATCGCCGGCGTGATCTTCTCGATCATCGGCTTCACGAAGGCGAAGGACGGCAACGCGTACCGCTACCCGTTCGCCGTGCGCCTCATCAAGTAACACGCGACGACGTCACCCGAGGGGCCCGGCCGATGCGGTCGAGCCCCTCGGGTGTTTAATGACCGCATGACTGATCAGCCTCCCGTGAACCCGTACGCGACCACGCCCCAGCCCATGAGCCCCGCCGACGAGAAGCTGTGGGCGACGCTCGTGCACGTCGGCGGCATCTTCTTCGGCTTCGTGCCGGCCCTCATCGGGTTCCTCGTGCTCGGCAGCCGCGGGCCCTTCGTGCGCGGTCACACCGCCACGGCCCTCAACTTCCAGCTGACGATGATCATCGCGGCGGCGATCGGCGGCATCACGGTGTTCGTCCTCATCGGCTTCTTCATCATCATCGCCGTGAGCGTGCTCATCGTCGTGTTCTCCATCATCGCCGCACTCGCGGCCAACCGGGGCGAGGCGTACACCTACCCGCTCACGATCCCGTTCATCAAGTAGCCCGCCTCAGTCGGGCAGCAGGCGGCGCACGACGCCGTCGGCGAGCAGGCGCCCGCGCAGCGTGAGCACGATCGTGCCGCGCAGCGCGGGCCCCGGCTCGACGAGCTCGTCGGCGATGAGCCCGGCGACCGCGCGGCGGCCGAGCGGGGTGAGAGCATCCACCGGCAGCCCCTCGCGCAAGCGCACCTCGAGCAGCACGCGCTCGACACGGCGCGTCTCGGCGTCGAGGGCCTCGCGACCCGCCGCGGGGCTCAGCCCGTGCGCGAGGCGGTCGGCGTAGGCGGCGGGGTGCTTGACGTTCCACCAGCGCACACCGCCGACGTGGCTGTGCGCGCCGGGGCCGACGCCCCACCAGTCCTGCCCCGTCCAGTAGGCGCGGTTGTGGCGCGAGCGCTGGTCGGGGGTGCGCGCGAAGTTGCTGACCTCGTACCAGTCGTAGCCGGCTTCTCTGAGCCGTGCGTCGAGGGCCTCGTAGAAGGTCGCGTGCAGGTCGTCGTCGACGGGCGGCACCTGGCCGTGCAGCACCTGGCGGGCGAGCTTCGTGCCGGGCTCGACGATGAGCGCGTAGGCGCTCAGGTGGTCGGGCTCGGCCGCGAGCGCCGCGTCGAGGCTGCGCTGCCAGTCGGCCTCGGTCTCGCCCGGCGTGCCGTAGATGAGGTCGAGGCTCACGGCGAGCCCCGCGGCCTTCGCGGCGGCGACGACGCGCGGCACGTTCTCGGGGTCGTGCGTGCGCTCGAGCACCGCGAGCACGTGCGGCACGGCCGACTGCATGCCGACGCTCACGCGCGTGAACCCGGCCGCGGCGAGGCGCTCGAGCCCGCCGGCGTCGATCGAGTCGGGGTTCGCCTCGGTCGTGATCTCGGCGCCCTCGGCGAGCCCGAGGGCATCGCGCACGGCGTCGAGCATGCGCGCGAGGTCGTCGGTCGGCAGCAGCGTGGGCGTTCCACCGCCGAAGAACACCGTGCGGGCGGGGCGCGATGGCAGGCCTGCGTCGTGCATGACGCGGGCCGCGAGTCGCACTTCGGCGATCGCCTGCTCGGCGAAATCGCTCTGCTTCACCCCGCGCACCTCGTCGGCCGTGTACGTGTTGAAGTCGCAGTACCCGCAGCGCACGCGGCAGAACGGCACGTGCAGGTACACCCCCAGGTCGCGCTGCTCGGCGCCGTCGAGCACGCTCGGCGGCAGCATCCCGTCGTCGGGGGCCGGGTCGGCGAGGGGCAGGGCGCTGGGCACGCCCCCATCCTCCCAGGCGCGGCCTCCACAATTCAGGAGTCGGGCCCGCCGACGAGGGCTCAGGATGCCCTGCCGGGCGTGTCGCTCGGGCTCAGCATCCCGAACTCCTGAATTGTGGAGACGCAGGCAGGCGGCGACGGGCTCGGCACCGAAGACTCTGAGTGGAGACCATGGACCAGCAGGCAGAGCTGCCCGACCGCGTTGACGTGCTCGTCGTCGGCGGCGGGCAGGCGGGGCTCGGCACGGGGTACCGGTTGCGCGAGGCCGGCGTCGAGTTCGTGATCGTCGACGACCGCGCGCGCACGGGCGATGTGTGGCGGACCCGCTGGCGCAGCCTCGTGCTGTTCACGCCGCGCCGGTTCGCGGCGCTGCCCGGGCTGCCGCTGCCCCGGTCGACGAGCTACTACCCGACGCGCGAGCAGCTCGCCGACTACCTCGAGCAGTACGCCGCCGAGCACGCACTGCCCGTCGTGCACGGCACGCGCGTCACGGCGGTCACGCGCGAGGGCGACGACTTCGTCGCCGAGTCGAGCCGGGGCACGGTGCGGGCCCGCGCGGTCGTCATCGCGACGGGGCCGTTCCAGTACCCGCGCATCCCGCGGGTCGGCGCCGGGCTCGACACGAGCGTGGCGCAGTTGCACTCGAGCGCCTACGACTGCGCCGACGACCTGCCGCACGGCAGCATCGCCGTCGTCGGCGGCGGCAACTCGGCCGCGCAGCTCGCGGTCGAGCTCGCCGACTCCGAGCCCGCCCGCCGCGTGACGATGGTCGCGCCGCAGCAGCCGTGGTTCATCCCCGAGCGCATCTTCGGGCTCACCGTCTACTGGCCGCTGCGACTGCTCGGCATTCTGAACTCGCCCGCCGAGAGCCGCATCAGCCGGTACATCCACTCGCGCGGCGACGGCATCCTGGGCACCGAGGCGAAGCGCGCCGTGCGCGCGGGCCGCCTCGCCCTGCGCACGAGCCGGGTCGTGGATGCTCGCGCGCGGTCGCTCGTGCTCGCGGTGCTCTGGGCGACCGGCTTCCGCACGCACTACCCCTTCGTGCAGGTCGAGGGCGCGCTCACCGAGCACGGCGCCCCGCTGCACGAGGGCGGCGTCTCGCCCGTCGCGGGCCTCTACTGGATCGGCCTGCCCTGGCAGCGCCGACTCGACTCGTCGATCCTCCACGGCATCGCCGCCGACTCGGCCGACCTCCTGGAACCGCTGCTGACGCACCTCGGTCAGGTGCCCAGCGCTGCCTCTGACAGCATGGAGCCGTGACCACCACCATCCTCTGGGACGTCGACGGAACCCTCCTCCTGAACGCGTACTCGGGCGGCGGCGAGCTGTACCACACGGCCGTCGAGCGCACCGTGGGCCGCGAGCTGCACCCGCCGATGCCGCGCACGCACGGCAAGCCCGACGGGCTCATCCTCAGCGAGATCCTCGCCCACTTCGGCTACGACGACAGCTGGCACGAGCGCGCCCGCGAGACGCTCGACGAGCTCTCGATCGAGCGTGCGCAGGCGGGCGATCGGCGCGAGCCCGCTCCGGGCGTCGTGGATGCTCTCACCGCGGTCGCCGCCCGCGGCTGGCACAACGCGCTGCTGACGGGCAACTCGCTCGTGCGGGCTCGCGTGAAGCTCGAGGGCGCCGGCATCGGGCCGGAGTGGTTCGACTGGGACCGCTCGTTCTTCGGTGCGACGGCGCGCGAACGCAGCGAGATCACCCGCGCGGCGCGCGCGGCGCTGCCCGGCCAGACCCTCGTGATCATCGGCGACACCCCCCGCGATGACGAGGCCGCGGCGGCAGCCGGCATGCCGTTCATCGGCGTCGCGACCGGCGTGTTCTCGGTCGAGGACCTGGGCGAGACGGGCGCGGTGCTCGTCGTCGCAGACCTGGCGGGGTCGCTCGACGCGGTGCTCGCCGCGATCGAGTCGCTCTAGCTGACGAGCGCGACCCCCTGCACGAACCAGATCTGGTTCATGCGAAAGACCATGACGGCAACCGCGAGTGACGTGACGCCCATGACGACGGTCG
This sequence comes from Actinomycetales bacterium Ga0077552, assembly GCA_001464255.1. Taxonomy (GTDB): domain Bacteria; phylum Actinomycetota; class Actinomycetes; order Actinomycetales; family Microbacteriaceae; genus Microcella. The sequence continues at coordinate 8,600 of LNFD01000349.1, forward strand.
CCCAGCGGGTGCGGTCGACGAGCGCCCACGCGATCGCCGCGACAGGAAGCACGAGGGCGGTCACGAGGTAGATCCACCACTCGACGATGTCGCCGGTCGGCTTGTTGCCGGTGAGGGGCGCGACGAGGCCGATGACGATCTGCACGAGCAGCACGAGGGCCACGGCCGCGGTCGGCAGCACGCTGTAGTCATCGGGTTTGCGGCCGATGCCGCCGAGCACGAGGGCGGCGAGGCCGGCGACGACGCTGACGATGATGGCGATCGTGGTGAACCACTCGATCACGGTGCTGCCTCCTGGGCTGAAGCGGGTGCAGTGTCGATCGGGAACCCGACCAGGGTACGGCCGCGCCCCTGGCGCACGCTGATGAGGGCGACGAGGCGGTCGGGATGCTCGCCACCAACTCCGCGCTCGATCGCGGCGACCGGCTCCGCGTCGGGGTGCTCGGGCAGGCTCAGCAGTTTGCCGTGGCCGAGGTCGCGGGCCTGCGCGGCGTCGACCTCGAGCGCGACGAAGAGCCGCGCGGCGACCTCAGCGGGACTCGCGAGCAGGCTGGGGCCGCCCTCGGCCAGCGCTTCGAGAGTCACGGCGTCGGCCACGTCGAACGGCCCGACGCGCGTGCGCCGCAGCGCCGTGAGGTGCCCGCCAATGCCGAGAGCCGCGCCGAGATCGCGCGCGAGGGCGCGGATGTAGGTGCCCGAGCTGCAGTCGATGCGAGCATCCACCTCGATCCCACCGTCCGCGCGCCGAACCGCGAGCACCTCGAAGGCGCTGATGGTGACGCGGCGCGACGCGAGCTCGACCTCCTCGCCCGCGCGCACGCGGTCGTAGGCGCGCTTGCCGTCGACCTTGATCGCGCTCACCGAGCTCGGCCGCTGATCGATCTCACCCGTGAGATCCCGGATGCCCGCCGCGAGCGCCTCGTCGATCACCGCCGCGACCGCCGCCGGGTCGGCCGTGCTGACGACCTCGCCCTCCGCGTCGTCGGTCGTCGTCGCGGCACCGAGTCGCATCGTCGTCTCGTAGGTCTTGTCGAGGCCGACCAAGTAGGTGAGCAGGCGCGTGGCCGGGCCGACCCCGAGCGTGAGCAGGCCCGTCGCCATCGGGTCGAGAGTGCCGGCATGGCCGACCTTGCGCGTGCCGAGCGCGCGGCGCGCCCGCGCGACGACGTCGTGGCTCGTGAGGCCCTGCGGCTTGTCGACGAGCAGCAGTCCGGTGGGCACGACTCCACGCTAGCGGGCGCGGGCCGCTCGGCCGCCGCGGCCCGCGCGCTTAGGCTGGCGGGCATGCGCATCGCGGTCATCGGAGCGGGCGCGGTCGGCGGCCTGATGGCCGCACTGGCCGCGCGCGCGGGGCACGATGTGCTCGTGACCGCGCGCGGCGAGCACGCTGCCGCCATCGCCTCGGCCGGGCTGCACGTCGACGGCGGCTGGGGCGAGTGGGTCGCGGCGGTCGAGCTCGCGACGAGCATCCCGAACCGCCCGTTGGACCTGACCGTGCTCGCCACGAAGGCGCACGACTCCGCGTCGGCCCTCGACGCGTGGCGCGCCCACGACGGCACGCCCGTGCTCGTGCTGCAGAACGGCCTCGGCGGCGAGCAGGCGGTGCGGGATGCCCTGCCGCACTCCCCCGTCGCAATCGGCCTGGCGCTCTTCGCCGTGAGCCTCACGGGCCCCGGCCGCATCACCGTGACCGGCCCGAACGGCCTCACGCTCGGAGGCGACCCGGCCGCGGTCGCGGTCGCCGAGCCGCTGCTGCGCGCCACGCTGCCCGCCGAGCTCGTCATCGCCGACGACATCCACGGAGCCCAGTTCACGAAGCTGCTCGTCAACCAGGTCAACGCCCTGCCCGCGATCACCGGGCTGAGCGTGCAGCAGACCGTCGCCGACCCCGCGCTGCGGGCCGTGCTCGCGCGCGGCATGGTCGAGACCGTGGCCGTCGGTGACGCCGTCGGGGTCGCCTGGGGCCGCATCGGGGCGGTGGACGCCGAGGCCGTCGCCCGCGTGCGCGCGGGTGGCACGGCGGCGGCCGCCGAGCTCGCCGAACTACTCGCCGCCGGAATGGGCGACGTGCCCAACCCCGCGTCGATGCTGCAGAGCATCCGCCGCGGCCGCACGACCGAGGTCGACGCGATCAACGGGGCCGTCGTGGCCCTCGGCGCGCAGCACGGCGTCCCCACCCCGGTGAACGCCGCCCTCGTCGCCCTCGTGCACGAGCTCGAGCGCTCGAGTGTATTCCTCTCCCCGAGCGACACGGCCGCCCGGGCCACGGCCCCCTAACCCGCGCGCCTTCCACAACTTCGGAGTGGGAGCCGCACGGCACGGCATAGCGCTCCCCTTCCGAAGTTGTGGAAGCGACCCGGCCGCGCGTCGCGGTCCCCTTCCGAAGTTGTGGAAGCGTGCTGGGGGCGACCGCCGCCCGACCAGCCCGTGCGGCTAGAGCATCGACTTCGTGTGCCAGACGGTCTTCGTCTCGACGAAGGCCGTGATGCGCTCGAGCGCCGGGCGCGGGATGCCCGCCACGGGCGCCACGACGCGCTTGAGCGTCTCGGCTGCGGCCAGCTGCAGGTCGACCCAGGTCTCGCCCTTCGCCCCGTCGATCGAGCCAGCCCCGGTGAGGTCGAGGGCGTTGACGTCGGCGTGCGCGGCGAGCCACGGCATGATCTCCGCCGGCGAGCCCGTCAGCATGTTGATGACGCCCCCGGGAACATCCGAGGTCGCGAGCACCTCGCTCAGCGAGATCGCCGACAGCGGCGCACGCTCATCGGCCACGACGACAACGGTGTTGCCGCTCACGACGATCGGCGCGATGACCGAGACGAGCCCGAGCAGCGAGCCGCCCGCCACTCCCTGCGGCGCGACCGCGGCCACGACGCCCGTCGGCTCGGGCACCGAGAGGTTGAAGTAGGGCCCCGACACGGGGTTGGCGTTGCCCGCCACCTGCGCGTACTTGTCGGCCCAGCCGGCGTACCAGACCCACACGTCGATCGCGAGATCGACCTGGGCAGAGGCCTCGGCAACGCTGACGCCCTCGCTCGACGCGATCTCGTCGACGAACTGCGCGCGACGCCCCTCGAGCAGCTCGGCGATGCGGTAGATCACCTGGCCGCGGTTGTAGGCCGTGGCGCCCGCCCAGCCGCCGACCGCGGCGCGCGCGGCGACCACGGCGTCGCGGGCGTCCTTGCGCGAGGCCTTCGCGGCGTTGGCGAGGAACGCCCCGTCAGCGGCGACGACCTCGTAGGTGCGGCCGCTCTCGCTGCGCGGGAACTTTCCGCCGATGTAGAGCTTGTAGGTCTTGGGAACGGTGAGCCGGCTCACTTCGCGACCGCCTTCCGGGTCTTGCGGGCAGGTTTCGAGGCAGACGCAGAGGCAGGGGCGCTGGATGCCGCGCTCAACGCGGCAGGAGCATCCCACCCGCTCGCCTCCAGGTAGGCGGCGAGCCCGTGGCGGCCGCCCTCGCGGCCGTAGCCCGACTCCTTGTAACCGCCGAACGGCGACGCGGGGTCGAAGCGGTTGAACGTGTTCGCCCACACCACTCCGGCGCGAAGCTGGTCGACAAGCGCGAGCATGCGGCTGCCCTTCTCCGTCCAGATGCCGGCCGAGAGCCCGTAGGGCGTGTTGTTCGCCTTCGTGATCGCCTCGGCGGGCGTGCGGAACGTCAGCACCGAGAGCACGGGCCCGAAGATCTCCTCGCGCGCGATCGCGTGCGCCGCGCTGACCTTGGTGAAGATCGTCGGCGCGAACCAGAAGCCCTTGTCGGGGATGCGGCAGTCGGCCGTCCAGCGCTCGGCGCCCTCGCTCTCACCCGTGTCGCTCAGCGTGCGGATGCGCTCGAGCTGCGCGGCCGAGTTGATCGCGCCGATGTCGGTGTTCTTGTCGAGCGGGTCGCCCATGCGCAAGGTCGAGAGCCGCTGCTTGAGCCGGTCGATGACCTCGTCGTGCACGTTCTCCTGCACGAGCAGGCGCGAGCCCGCGCAGCACACGTGGCCCTGGTTGAAGAAGATGCCGTTGACGATGCCCTCGATCGCCTGATCCATCGGGGCGTCGTCGAAGACGATGTTGGCGGCCTTGCCGCCGAGCTCGAGCGTGAGGCGCTTCTGGGTTCCGGCGACCTGGCGGGCGATCATCCGGCCGACGTTCGTCGAGCCCGTGAAGGCGACCTTGTTGACGTCGTCGTGCGTCACGAGCGCCTGGCCCGTCGAGCCGGGGCCGGTGACGATGTTGACGACACCCGCGGGCAGGTCGGCCTGCTGCAGGATCTCGGCGAACAGCATCGCCGTGAGCGAGGTGGTCTCGGCGGGCTTGATGACGACGGTGTTGCCCGCCGCGAGGGCCGGGGCGATCTTCCACGCGAGCATGAGCAGCGGGAAGTTCCACGGGATCACCTGTGCGGCCACGCCGAGCGCGCGCGGGTTCGGCCCGAGGCCGGCGTGCTCGAGCTTGTCGGCCCAGCCCGCGTAGTAGAAGAACCACGCGGCGACGAGCGGCACGTCGACGTCGCGCGTCTCGCGGATCGGCTTGCCGTTGTCGAGGCTCTCGGCCACGGCGAGCTCGCGCGAGCGCTCCTGCACGAGCCGCGCGATGCGGAAGAGGTACTTGCCGCGGTCGCTGCCCGACATGCGCGACCACACGCGGTCGTAGGCGCGACGCGCCGCCGCGACCGCCACATCCACGTCGCCGGCGGTGGCCTGCGCGATGCTCGCGATGACCTCTTCCGTCGCGGGCGAGATGGTGTCGAAGACGTCGCCGTGCCCGTCGACGAACTCGCCGTCGATGAAGAGGCCGTACTGGGCCTTGAGGTTCAGGATCGACGCCGACTCCGGCGCCGCTGCGTATTCGAGAAAAGCCATGATCTAGTCCACCGTCACGTAGTCGGGGCCACTGTAGTGACCGGTTCGCATCTTCTGGCGCTGCAGCAGCACGTCGTTGACGAGGCTCGAGGCGCCGAAGCGCCACAGCTGGGAGGTGAGCCACTCCTCGCCCACCGTCTCGGCGACCGTGACGAGGTAGCGCACGGCGTCTTTCGAGGCGCGGATGCCGCCGGCCGGCTTCATGCCGATCTTCTCGCCCGTGAGGCGGTGCCAGTCGCGGATCACCTCGAGCATGAGCAGCGTGACGGGCAGCGTGGCCGCCGGGCTCACCTTGCCCGTCGAGGTCTTGATGAAGTCGGCCCCGGCGAGGATGGCGAGCCAGGATGCCCGCTTGACGTTGTCGTACGTCTGCAGTTCGCCCGTCTCGAGGATGACCTTGAGGTGCGCGTGGCTCCCGTCAGGGCGGATGCACGCCTCGCGCACCGCGACGATCTGGTCGAAGACGACCCCGTACTGACCGCTGAGGAAGGCCCCGCGGTCGATGACCATGTCGATCTCGTCGGCGCCCGCGGCGACCGCGTCGCGCGTGTCGGCGAGCTTGATCGCGAGGCTCGCCCGCCCCGAGGGGAACGCCGTGGCCACCGCGGCCACCTGGATTCCCTCGGTGCCCCCGGTGGCGTGCCGGCTGCCGAGCGCCTCGACGGCGTAGGGCACCATGTCGCCGTAGACGCACACGGCCGCGACGCTCGGCGTCGTCGGGTCGCTCGCGTCGGGCGTGATCGCCTTCGCGACGAGCGAGCGCACCTTGCCGGGCGTGTCGGCGCCCTCGAGCGTCGTCAGGTCGCACGTGCGGATGATCGTGTCGAGGGCCCAGGCCTTCGAGCTCGTCTTGATCGAGCGCGTACTGAGGCCCGCGGCGCGCTGCTCGAGGCCGACGGCGTCGACGCCCGTGAGGCCGTCGAGGTGCAGCCGCAGGGCCGTCTCGGTGAGGTCGCCCCCGAGCAGGCGCACGGCGCGCTCCGCCGGCTGGAGCCCCAAGGGATGGGTGATGGTCATGAGGCGTCCTCTCGGGATGCTGTGGTGGCGGATTCGAGGCCAGTGTCGGCGCGAAGACTCGTGTCGTCGCCCGGCTCGCTGAGCAGAGCGCGGGCGGTGTGCTCGTCGGTCACGAGCACCGAGCAGAGCCCGTGCGTGACGATGGCGCGGGCGACGGCGTGCTTGGGCTCGCCGCCGATGACGAGGATGCTCGTGGCCGCGGCGCGCAGCTCTTCGAGTCCGAGGCCGAGGGTGCGGGCATCCAGTTCGGGGTCGGCGATCGTGCCGTCGGCCGTGATGTACCGGCCGATGACATCGCCGACGGCACCGCGCTCGACGAGCCCGGCGATGTCGGCGGGCGTGAGGTAGCCGCTGTCGACGTGCACCGAGCTCGTGTCGGCGACGCCCGCGCTGTAGAGGTAGGCCGAGGCGCCACGGGCCATGCCGAGCACGCCGCCGACGGTGCGGTCGCCCTCGATGGCCTTCTTCGTCTCGAGGCGCTCGAGAATGGCCGGGCTCGGCAGCAGGGTGGCCTGGCCACCGGCCTTCTGCGCGATCATGACGGCCGTCGCGGCGGCCGTGCCGGGGCGCTTGCTGAGGCTCACGCCGCCGTTGATCTGCACGACGTTGACGGCGGTCGACCAGCCCGAGGGCAGCGCCTCGGCCACCTGGTGCAGCGTGCGGCCCCAGCTCACGCCGAGCAGGCGCGGCACGGGCCGGTGGCTCACGAGGTAGTCGGCGGCGGCCTCGCTCACGCGCGCCTGCAGCTCTGCGTCGTCGGCCGGGGCGGGCACGACGACGGCATCCTTCAGGCCGAACCGCGCCGAGAGGTCGCGCTCGAGCGCGAGGCGGCGGGCGCGCGGGTGCACGATCTCGATGCGGATGATGCCGCGCTCGCGCGCCTGGGCGAGCAGCCGGCCGACCTTCCAGCGCGTGACGCGCAGGATCGCGCCGATCTCATCCTGCGTCTTGTTCTCCTCGTAGTAGAGCTCGGCGGCGCGCACGGCGAGCAGCTCGGTGGCTGCGGCGGTCTCGGCAGGGACCATGCGGGCGCGTCCTTCCGGGGTCGGCGTAGGAGGGCGGGTGAGGCGTCGATCCCCAGGCTAGGCGCGCGACGGCCTCGGCTCCAACATTTGTTGGTGGTCGTGCTCATATGAGCAGAAGCCGGCCTGAGCGTGCGCTCGCGCGTGGGTACGCTGAGCATGACCGCCGGTCGGTCGCCCACCATCCGGAAGGACCTCGCGTGACCCACTACGCCCTCGCCGTCGACCTCGGCGGCACCAAGGTCGAGGCCGCCCTCGTCGACCCCAGCGGCGCGCTCCTCGACGGCTCGCGGCACCGCCGCCCCACGGGGGCAACGTCGACGAGCGAGCAGCTCGCCGCCGCCGTGACCGAGGCGGTGCAGGATGCCCTCGCCGCCCTCCCCGATGGCGCGACCCTGCTCGGCGCCGGCATCGGCAGCGCGGGCCCGATCGCGGGCACCACGGGCGACGTCTCGCCCCTGAACCTCGGAGCCTGGCGCGACTACCCCCTCGGCGCGCTCGTGGGCCGGCAGGTGCCCGACCTGCCCGTCACCCTGCGCATGGACGGCATCTGCATCGCCCTCGCCGAGGTCTGGATGGGCGCGGCGCAGGGCGAGTCGAACGTCATGGGCATGATCGTGTCGACGGGCGTCGGGGGCGGGCTGATCCTCGGCGACCGTGTGATCGCGGGGCCCACGGGCAACGCCGGGCACATCGGCCACGTCGCCGTCGCCGGCTTCGACGACCTCTGCGCGTGCGGCGCGCGCGGCTGCCTCGAGGCGGTCGCCTCGGGCCCGCGGACGGTCGCCTGGGCGCGCGAGCACGGCTTCACGGGCGAGACGGGCGAGCAGCTCGCCGCGGCGGCCGCGGCGGGCGATGCGACCGCGCGCGCGGCGATCGAGCGCTCGGCGACCGCGGTCGGCCGGGCGATCGCGAGCGCGAGCGCGCTCGTCGACCTCGACATCGTGGCGATCGGCGGCGGGTTCAGCCACGTGAGCGACGACTACATCGCCCTCGTCGGCGCGGCGGTGGCGGGCCACAGCGACTTCGGCTTCGTGACGAAGACGCGCGTCGTCGCCTCGGGGCTCAGCGGCGAGGGCCCGCTCATCGGGGCCGCGGCGCTCGTGCACCGCGCCGACCTGCTCGGCTGACGACCGCCGCTAGCGGACGAGCTCCTCCACCGACGCGAGCTCGTCGTCGACGAAGCCCTTTCGGGCGAGCAGCGGCACGGCGAGCAGGTTGGCGAACGACAGCGCGAGCAGCACGGCGATCGCGGCCGACCAGCTGCCGGTGCCGTCGCGCAGCGCGCCGAGCAGCAGCGGGGCGAGCGCGGCGACGGAATAGCCGACCGTCTGCACCGCGCCGCTCACGGTGCTCGCCATCGCGGGCGTTCGGCTGCGCAGGGCGAAGAGCGCGAGGCACATCGGGAAGGTGATGTAGCCGAGCCCGAGCGCGATCATCCATAGCAGGGTCGCCGCCTGGGGCGCGAGCAGCAGGCCCGCGTACGCCGTGCCGAACAGGGCCGTCGAGGCGACGAGCAGCGGCGTCGGCGTGCGCAGGCGCGCGGCGAGCACGGGCCCGAGCGCCGCGAGCGGCAGGCCCAGGAAGCCGAGCAGGGCGAGCAGGGCACCGGCCTCGGCCTCGCCGACGCCCGCGGTCTCACGCAGCAGGGGCGGCAGCAGGGCGTAGCCGGCGTAGGCCGAGATGCTCGAGACCGTGAACGGGATGCCGATGCCCCACAGCGTCGGCGACCGCAGCAGGGCGGCGCGGCGCGGGCGCGGGCCCGGCACGGGCATCCCCTCGTCGCTCGCGATCGCCGCCCGTCGCGCCCGCACGGCGCGCACCGCGAGCGCGATCCACGGTAGGGCCGCCACGGCGACGAACGCCGCCCACACGGCGAGCGAGAGTCTCCAGTCGCCGAGCTCGGCGAGCGGCACGGCGACGAGCGGCGGCACCGCGGCACCGATCGACATGATCATGGCGTAGGCCGCGGTCATGGCTCCGATGCGGTTCGGCGTGATCTTCTTCACCGCCGCCGGCAGCAGCACGTTGCCGAAGCCCGCACCGAGCAGCAGCACGAGGGTGCCGACGAGCAGCATCGAGTAGTCGATCGCCGCGGCGCGCACGAGGTGCCCCACGATCATCGCGACCATCGCGAGCAGCAGCGTCGGCTCGAGCTGCAGGCGCCGCGCGAGCCGGGCATCCAGCACCGCGGCGATCGCCGTGAGCAGACCCGCCACGGCGGGGGAGCGGTCGCGGCTCACCCCGGCATCATCGGCGCGGTCGCGGTTGCTCAGCGGCAGGAAGCGGGCCCAGTCGGTCACGGGGCCAGCCTAGGTCGCCGCGCGCCGCCTGTCAGTGTGCGCTCGACCTAGGATGAGCGGGTGACCGACGCCCCCTCCGGCCGCCGCTCGGAGCTGCTGCTCGGCGTCGTCGCCATCGTGCTCATCGCCGCGACGATGCGCCTGCCGGTCGCCGCGCTCTCGCCGCTCGCGGGGCGGATCGACGCGGATATCCCGCTCAGTGCCCTCGCCCTCGGCGCGCTCGGCACGGCTCC